>JAYVRS010001005.1:0-3340 GCA_043776185.1 Bryobacteraceae bacterium
TTCAAATAGAGGTTGGAAGCAGCGCGCAGAGCTGCGAGGTGATGCGGTTCGAGCGCCAGAACCTGCAGATAGGCTGCGAGTGCCTCACGGTCATTGCGGTTTAATGAGTAGGCTTCCGCCAACGCTAAGTGCGCCGCCACTAGTTTCGGGTCGCACTGAGCGGCGGCGCGAAATGAGATCAACGCTTCGTTGGTTTGTCGCAACCGATAGCGCGCCAGGCCAATGTAGAGTAGGTTCGCGCAATCAGGCAGACGTTGATTGGCGGCTTCAAAGAGTCGAACGGAGGCCGCATAATCGCCCCGGTCGAAGGCGGCTTTCGGATCCTGGGCCAGCAGCAGGATCAGCAGCGCGATCAAGGCTTTCCTTCACGCGCCACGAAGACCTGGTTGCCGGAGACGTTCTTCCAAATTTGCACCAAGCCACTGGGCCATCGAATCTCCAGCAGCGCCACCGTGTGGTCGCGCCCCAATCCGAAGTGGACGCGTTTGTCATGCGCGGACAGATAACTGCCCGCTGTCGAGACATAGCCAAACTGCTGCTTGCCCGACGCTCCCACGATGCGCACTGCGGCCCCGATGCCGTCGCGATTGCTCTTCACTCCCACCGTGTCAATGGTCAACCAACTGTTGCCGTTGGCGGCATTGTGTAAGATGCGGGGCGGGCCATCGTTGGTCGCGACCACAATGTCTACGGCGCCGTCGTTGTCGAGATCTCCAAAGGCTGCCCCTCGGCCGGCCATGGGGCTCCCGAACGCCGGCACGCTGACGAACTTATTCCCGCTATTCCGCAGCAACAGCGGTGTTTCGAGATAACGAATCCCCGGTTGCGTCAGCTCGATGTTGTCCATTACGTGCCCCTGCGCGACAAAGATATCCTTCCAACCGTCGTTGTCAAAGTCCAGGAAATTAGCGCCCCATCCGGAGTGCAGCTTGCTGATGGTCGCTAGGCCCGTGGAGGCTGACACATATTCGAAGATCCCCTTGTCATTGCGAAATAGCGAGTAGCCCTGGTTGGCGAGCGCGTTCACAAAAAGGTCCGGCCAGCCATCGTTGTCATAGTCGGCGACCCCGATGCCCATCCCGGCAAACACCTTGCCGTCGTCATCGTAGGCGACCCCTGCCGGCAAGGCAATCTCTTCAAAAGTGCCGTCGTGACGGTTGCGGAATAGCTGCTGCGGAAAGCTGTCGTTGGCCACCAAAATGTCTGGCCAGCCGTCGCGATCGATGTCCTCGAAAGCCACACCCAGGCCCTTGCCGGGTGACTTCAGCAAGCCGGCCTTTTCGCTAACGTCCTCGAAGCGGCAGCCACCCAGATTGCGATAGAGCCGATGCGTCACCGGGGCGAATTCATTGGGGTGACAGTAGGCGCGCAATGCTCCTTGGCCGCCGCACCACTTATTCTTACCGAAGTCCCAGTCGAGGTAACGAGCGACGAATAGGTCCAGGTGGCCGTCGCGATCAATGTCGATGAAGCCCGCGCTGGTTGACCATCCGCCACCGGCCACGCCGGCTTTGGCCGTAATGTCGGCGAAGACGCCGGGCTGCTGTTGGCGGTACAGCGTGTTCCCCGCGAGGCCCGTGACGTAGAGGTCGGCTCGGCCGTCATTGTCGCAATCACCCACGGCCACCCCTTGCCCGTAGCCCTTTCCCCGCAGGTTGTTTCCCTGAAGGGCGGCTCGCTCGGTGATGTCCTTGAACGTGCCATCGCCCTCATTCCGATAGAGGCGATTCCAATACCGTGGGTCGGACTTGTCGGCCGAATCCTTCGCCGTCATACCCGGGCGCAATGCAGCGCCGTTGACGAAGAAAAGGTCGAGCCGCCCGTCCCCATCGGCATCGAAGATCGCCACGCCGCCGCCCATGGCTTCGATGAGGTATTTGTCGGGGGTCTTGCTCGCGGCGAAGGTAAAGCCGATGCGGGCAGCGGCTGTGGCGTCGATGAAGGCCGCGGGTGGGGACGCGCTGCTGGCTAATAGCCCCAAGAACGCCAGAAAATATCGCACTTCGCCCCAGCATATCACCCCGTCGCCTCGCTAAATCGGCTATCGTGAGGGATATGTCCAAACGCCTCCTCTTCAGCCTGACGTTGTGCGCCTTGCTCTCATTCGCCACGCCGGGCTTCGCGCAAAGTGCTGATACTGTCATTGATGTCCGCAATGGCGACCAGAAGGGCAAATTGCTGGTTCGGGTTACTGAGCTGCAGTTTGAGTCCCTCACCGATGCCAAGCACTCCCAAACCTGGAAGTACGCCGATATTCGTACGCTCGAAAAGAAGACCTTCAAGGCCATGCGCGTCCGGCCGTTTCAGGGTAGCCGCTACGATTTCCAGTTCGACAACGTCGGTAACCGCGACCGTATTTACAACTTGATATCCCAGAAGGTGGTGGAAGCGCGGAAGGCGAAGACCCGGTAAGTCTTCTCGGGGCGTTTCGACTATTATGAACAGGTGCCCGAAAACGACTTTGGCATTCTGTTTGTTCATGGTATTGGCCAGCAGAAGAGCGGCGAAACGCTGCATGCCACGGCGGGGCCCTTACTGGCGTGGCTCGCGCGGAATCACGTAAAGTTCGAGTCCGTCAAAACTGTACTGAAGCCCGGTGCCGGAGAAATGGCGATTACCGAGCTCACCTGGACCCCGCTGGGCTCGCCGCCGGTGAAAGTACTGCTGGCCGAAAGTTGCTGGGCTGAGGTATTTGAATCACCTTCGGCCTTTCAGTTCGCCAAATGGCTCTATGGGCCCGGTTCTACGGTGCTGGTGTCGCAGATGGCGGAATGGTGCTTGGACGTTGCCTATCGATTCGTGGACGCCGTGAACTGGCCGCTCAAGCTTCTGGGGACGGCATGGAATCCACCGATGCGGGCGGATGGCTTGCAGGTCTCGTTGGGATGCCTGGTCGCCGTCGGCACCCTCCTCCTGATTCCGCCGTTTCAGATCCTCATTCTGATTTTGGCCGTCCTGGCGGCGGTTCCGTTCCTGCAAATTGGGACTCTCGCCGGAACTGTGCTGCGGAACATCTCTTCCATCCTGGGTGATGCGTACGTTTTTTCGGAAGGGTTTCTTGACCGGGAGGCCATTCGGAGCAAAATTCAGGAGGATCTTCGCTGG
Source organism: Bryobacteraceae bacterium (assembly GCA_043776185.1). Classification (GTDB taxonomy): domain Bacteria; phylum Acidobacteriota; class Terriglobia; order Bryobacterales; family Bryobacteraceae; genus JALHNI01. The sequence continues at coordinate 3,106 of JAYVRS010001005.1, forward strand.
CTCAATGAGCGATGCCGGCAAACGGCGTTGGTGGCCCACTCCCAAGGTGCGGCGGCGGCCGTGGAAGCCGTGCGGCAGGGCGATCCGCGACCCGGCTTGTTGGTCACCTACGGCTCGGGCTGGCGGAAGCTCAGGCAACTGCGCTCGAGAGAATTGAACGTGACGGTGGTGTGTGAGTTCGTCCTCCCCGCCATCAGTGTGGCCGGGTTTTGGATCTTCACCAGCGACGCTCCGG
>JAYVRS010001006.1:0-3326 GCA_043776185.1 Bryobacteraceae bacterium
GCCCGCCGCGCAAGCGGCGGGGAACATTCTCCAGCTACCACGTTCCGAGATTCCACTTAAGATGAAGATCTCCAGTCAATCGGAATAGTATCCGCTGACAACTGCACCACTGACGAAACAATCTATCGCAGGTTGCAGCTCTCGCAACGGGAACGGTCTGGGTCCGGCTGAATGGGCCCCGCCGCTGGCGCAGCGGGCTGGAATAGCGGATTTCGAGAAGTACTTCTTCATCCGGTCAAAACGCTAGCATTCCGAGAGTACGCCTGCATCGAGGTCCGCACCATTGGGAGAGGATACCAAACCCAATTCCAGATCAACGCGGACTTGGGCAAAGTAAGCCGCGTCTTAGGGGGGCGAAGACTTCCCGAAAAGTCTTGGCAGAAAATATCCTCGAGAGTATCACCTCTCCTGGCTGAGAGTCGCTACTTTCTGCGAACTAACGGGCATTCTCAGAGATAGCGAAAACCCAACAGCTTCCCACTTCTACCTCGCCCGATTTTGAGGGGAGTGTCCTTATGGTACGATCTCGCCTTAGACGTTGCGCAAAGCACGCAACCTCCAGTAAGCGCCGGCATGACCCAAGAACACTGGCAACAAGCATGGAAGCTCCTCCGTGACTTCGAAGACCTTCCGGAAGCCGCGCTAGACTCGGTCCTCGCCTCCCCAGCGATCCCCGCCGAAGTGCGGGACCACGTGCGCGGCGTGCTCGCCGGCGGGCTTGAGTCCGCGGTCCCAGAGGAGATGCCTGGCGCGGAAGAGTCATTCGGCCCCTACCGCCCGCTGCGCCTGCTCGGCGAGGGTGCCATGGGCAGCGTTTATCTGGCACAGCAGGACAAGCCTTTGCAACGCACCGTGGCCTTGAAGATTATCCGGCCGGGCCTCCGTCGCCACGAACTCCTGGAGCGCTTTGGAATCGAACGTCGCGTCCTGGCGCTCATGGATCATCCCGGCATCGCCCGCGTCTTCGACGCCGGACAGACCCTCAACGGAACGCCCTACTTCGCCATGGAGTACGTGGCGGGTGTTTCCATCACCAAGTACTGCGAGCAGCACCAGACCCCGCTCGATATAAAACTGGAATTGATTATCTCCGCCTGCGAAGCTATCCAACATGCGCACCAAAAGGGCATTATTCACCGCGATATTAAAGCTTCCAACGTTTTGGTCTCCCACTCGGAGAGCCGCCCACTTGTAAAGATTATCGACTTCGGCATCGCCCGTGCCATGGAAGGCGTGGGTCTCGATACTTTAGGCACCAACTTCGGGTCCGTCGTCGGCACGCCCACCCACATGAGCCCGGAGCAAACCGGGTACGACTCCACCCAAATCGATACCCGCAGCGACGTCTATTCCCTCGGCGTATTGGCTTACGAACTTCTCACCGGTTCCACGCCCCTCCGCATCGCCACCCTCGGCGGCGGCCTCTCCAGTCTGCCCGACATTCTGCAGCGGATTCGGACCGAAGACCCGGAGCCACCCAGCCGGCGCGCCCCCGCGCTGGCCCGCCAACTCGCCTGCGAACTCGATTGGATTGTCATGAGGGCGCTCGAAAAGGATCCCGCTCGCCGCTACCAGAGCGCCATCGGCTTGGCCGAGGATCTGCAGCGTTACTTGCAAGGCGAACCGGTCTCTGCCGGGCCGCCCTCGGCCACCTACCGCCTGAAAAAGCTAGCCAAGCGGCACCGGCCATGGCTCATTACCGCTGCGGCATTCGTGGCCGTTCTCGTCTTGGCCACCATCGTCGGTGTCGGCCAAGCTGTGCGTGCCACCACCGCCGAGGCGCGAGCCCTCGCCAGCCGCGACCAGGCCATACGCTCCGCAGCCCAAGCGCTCGCCAGCCGCGATGAAGCCCGCCAGGCGGAAACCGCCGCCCGCCATGAACGCGACCGCGCGATTGCCGCCGAACGCCAGACCCAATTCGAGCGCGATAAGGCTCAGGCGGAGACCCAGAAAGCTTTGGCGGAAACCCGGCGCGCCGACCGTCAGGCCACCACCACGCGTGCCGTTACCAACTTCCTGCAATACGATCTGCTTCAAGTGGCCAACCCCACCGTCCAAGCCGACCGCGGCATGGCCACTCCCACCCGCGACCTCCTGGTGCGGGACGCTTTGGATCGCGCCGCCGCCAGCATCGGCAACCGCTTCCAAAACGAGCCGGAGGCCGAAGCCGAGATCCGCCACACCATCGGCACCACCTACTACAATCTCGGCATCTTACCCAAGGCGACCGAGCAATTGGAAAGGGCCCACAAACTGCGTGCTCAGAACTTAGGGCCGCTCCATCCCGCTGCGCTCGAATCCCTTCAATCTTTGGGCAAAGTGCTACGGGCGACTGGACAACCGGCCCAAGCCGCCGAAGCCTTCACCCGCGTCGTCGAAGGCTATAAAAAATCGTTTGGCCAGGAGGACCGCCGCACACTGTCGGCGATGCATTCGCTAGCCGTCGCCCTTCGCAGCGCCAACAAAACCAAGGAAGCCATCGCCCTGCACCAACAAACGCTGGACATCCGCCGCCGCGTTTTGGGCCCCGAAGATCCCGACACCCTGTGGAGCCTGAACGACTTGGGCGTTACCTATATCTATTCGGGCGAACCCAGCCAAGGCTTGGCGCTCACCGAGCAGGCCTTTCAACTTCGTTCCAAAGTCTTGGGTCCCGAGCATCCCGATACCGTCGTCACCATGCAAGCCTACGGGATGGGACTATTCTCCACCGGAAAGTCCGAAAAGGCGCTACCGCTTTTGTTGCGGGCCGTGGAGCTGAATGAACGCTTGCGCGGGCGCGATCATACCGTCACCCTCGACAATACCGGCGCGGTGGGCAACGCTTATTCAAATCTTTACCGCTATGCCGACGCCATTCAGTACTTCACCATTGCCGCCGATGGCTTCTCCCGCCTGTTCGGCGAAAAGCATACCGGCGGATTGACTTGGCGCATGAATATCGCCGCCGCGCATATGGATGGAGGCAAGTTTGAGGAAGCCATTCCCTTGCTGCGCACCTATATTCCCCAATGGACCAAAACTCGTGGCAAAGACGATGAGCGGGTGCAACACGCCACCTACCTGCTGGCAAAAAACCTGCTCTGGTCAGGGAAGGTCGACGAGGCCTTGGAAGTTGGCCTCCCCTTGCTCACCGCCCGCGTCCGGCAAAGCGGGGCCGGGAATCCGTCGATCCCCTCGCTGTCGGAGGTCGTGGCCCAAGCTTATGTTCGCAAGGGTCAACTGAACGAAGCCGAAGCGGTTTACCAGCGCGTGATCGATGCCCGTCGCGCGGCCAAGGCTAGCGTCACCACGTTGGAAGCTGGCCAGGCCGCCGTCTTCTTGCA
>JAYVRS010001007.1:0-3324 GCA_043776185.1 Bryobacteraceae bacterium
AGCCCTTCACCCGTCCCATAGAGGATGACTACTTGGCCCACGAGGGCAGGATTCGCGGCGGAATTCAGTAACCCATCCTGATTCAGCACCGCACCCGGCCCGGAACCAGAGGAATCGAGTGAATAAAGCGCGGGCACGGCGGACAGGATGCGCAAAGTAACTGGTGACGAGCGGGCACCCAGATACTCGGCCGCTACGGATACCGTCGACTTACCGGCCACCGAGTAAGGCACAATCGCACTAACTTGCCCGCGTGAGGTGTAGACTAATGGCGCCGCGACACCGTCAAAGAGAATGCGAGTACCGGCCAGCGACTTACTCACCGTAAGCCCGTCGGCTTCGAGCGTAGCCGTAGTCAGCGACGCCGGACCCAGTTCCTCGCCATAGATCGTCACAATCTCGCCCGGCGAGACCCCGCCTGGCTGATAACTCGCCGAGTGTACGATTCCACCAGCGGTCAGGCGCGGCCCCATACCCGGAGTTTGGCCCGAGTTCTGCCGTACCGTGATCGCCCGGCCCGCCACCGTCAGGGTACCGGTGCGCGCCGATCCGGCTGCGTTCGCGTCGACGGTGTACTGTAACTCGCCTTGTGTGCCACCGGCAATCCGACCCGTAATGCGAATCCAGGCCGAGTCACTGCTGGCCGTCCATTCGCAGCCGCTGGTGGTCGCTACCCGAACCACTCCACTACTACCGGCGGGCGGGATATCGAGCGTCTCCGGTGACACCGCGAAGTTACAAGTTGAGCCTGCTTGGGTGACGGTGAATACCGCCGCACCAACCGTAATCATTCCGGTGCGCGACTGCACCGAGGTATTGGTGGCGACGTTGTAAGTCACCGCGTTTGGGCCAGCCGTAACTGTAATCCAGGCCACATTTGGCCGTGCGGAAAACGTACACGGCGTATTTACTGTGAAGTTACTCGTGATGCCTGCGGCGGCAACTTGAGCGCTAGCCGCCCCGAGTTGCACATTGCAATTGCCACCGGCTTGTTGCACACTAAACGACACGTTCGCTGACCCATTGGGCGAGACGCTGCCGACACTGATGAAGCCCGCGCGCGGGTCGGCTGAAGTGGTGTTGGCGGCCACGGTATAGTTGATGGCCGAAGAACCGGTACCGCTCGTAGGAGGATTCACGGTGAGCCAACCGGCGTTGCTCGACGCGGTCCACATGCAGGCCGTGATTAACTGAGCGGAGAAAGAACCTCCGGCCGCCGGGATCGCCGGTTGGACGGCTGAGAGGCTGAAGGAACAGGTACCCGCCGCTTGGTTAATCGTCACGCTTTGGCCGAGCACGGCCACGACGCCAGAACGAGGGGCCGTACTGTTGTTGGGCAATACGGTGAGGTTGACCGTGCCGCTGCCGCGTTGGCCGGTTGGCGGTCCAACGGTGATCCAATCGACGTTAGTCACCGCGGTCCACTCACATGTCGTGGCCACTTGCAGTGGCCGGACGCCGCCTTCGGCCCCCACCCCGGCACCGCCTTGCAGGGTAAGCGTGATGTTACAAGCCGCCGCCGATTGACTCACGGTAAAGACCGCATTGCCCACCAGAATGGTGCCGGTACGCGTGACGGGCGTGAGGTTGTTGTCCACCGAGTAACCTACCGTGCCGCCGCCGCGGCCGGTCTGCCCCACTTGTACATCGACCCAAGGAACGGTAGACGTGCTGGTCCAGTTACAAGTACTCACATTCGAGGCGACCGCAAAACTGCCCTGGAAGAGTGGGTTGGTAGCCGCAGGGACGCTGCGCGAGTTGGGCGACACCGTCTGAACGCACGGTTGACCCAGGAGTTCGGCTCCACCGAGACAGAGAAACCAGACCAGACGGTTCATTCCCCAATTTTACTCTTTGCGAACAGGTTGGCGGCAAGAAATGCCGATTTTGGGTTTCCGGAAGCCGGGTTTTCGCGGTTTACATGAGTGGTACTCGAATTGCTAGGGTAGTGGGGAAGGAGAGAAGAGTTTTATGCCCTTACTCAATATCGTGGTTTTCCTAATGGTGGTTGGCGTGCTTTTGTACTTGGTGAACCGGTACATCCCCATGGCCTCCAGCATCAAATCAATTCTGAATGCGGTGGTGGTAATTGCCGTGGTCGTTTGGGTCCTGCAGGCGGTCGGACTGTGGGGCGGAGTGAGTAACTTCCGAGTCGGGCGATAAACGAAAAGAGGCCACGCCGTCGGGCGTGGCCTCTTTCTGCTTAGACGACCGGACCGGGTTCGCCGGCTTCTTCGGAGCCGTCGAGTATTTCGGGGCTGTAGGGGACCACGGAGGCCGCCGAGACACGGTCTTCGCCTTCCATCTTGACCAGTGTGACGCCTTGCGTCGACCGGCCGGCTTGGCGGATCTGGCCCGATTCGATGCGGATGATCTGGCCTTCTTGAGAAATGATCATCAGGTCAGTATCTTCCTGCACCTCGAGGATCTCGACGACCTTGCCGACCTTGGTGGTGGTCTTCATGTTGATGACGCCCTTGCCGCCGCGGGTTTGCATGCGGTAGTCCTTGGCCGGGGTGCGCTTGCCGAAGCCGCGTTCGGAGATGGAGAGAATGAGGCTATCGTCGTTGACGATCGCCGCCCCCACGAGGTGGTCGCTCTTATCGAGCGACATGGCGCGGACGCCGCGGGCCGGACGGCCCATCGCGCGGACATCCTCTTCTTTGAAGCGGATGGCCATGCCTTCGCGAGTGGCCAGGAAGATCTGCTCGCCGCCCGAAGTAATGCGGGCCGCAATGAGCTCGTCTCCATCGTCGAGCGCGCAAGCGATGATGCCGCGTTGCATGACGTTGTCGAACTCCGTCAACTGGCATCGCTTAATCACGCCTTGCTTGGTGATCATGGCAATAAACTTGTCCTCGGTAAATTCTTTTACCGGCAGGAAAGCCTTCGGTACTTCGTCGGCCTGTAAGTTGATTAGACCGTTAATATTCTTACCCTTGCCGGCGGCAGCTAAGTCAGGGATGTTATAGACCTTGAGCCAGTAGACCCGGCCCTTGTTGGTAAAGATGAGTAAGTAACTGTGCGTGGAAGAGATGATCAACTTATCGATCACGTCCTCACCGCGGGCGCTCATGCCGATGCGGCCTTTGCCCCCGCGGGTCTGGCGGCGGTAAGTGTCGACGGGCGTGCGCTTCAAGTAACCACCACGCGAAATGGTGACGGCAACGTCTTCCATCTGGATGAGGTCTTCGAGGGCAATTTCGCCCTCGTCTTCGACGATCTGCGTGCGTCGATCATCGCCGAAATCCTTCTGGACTTCGCGTAATTCCTTGATAATGACCGCGTTCAGAACTTTCTCAGAGCCCAGGATCTCGAGATAGC
>JAYVRS010001008.1:0-3322 GCA_043776185.1 Bryobacteraceae bacterium
GTCGCCGCCACCATTCCGCTGGTCACCGCCGTCACGCCTTCCAGTCCCGAAGTCGTCTACTTCTTCGCCGTCCTGTTCGGCTTCGGCATGGGCGCCGACTACATGCTGATCCCCCTCATGGCTGCCGAAAAATTCGGCGTCAACTCCCTCGCCCGCGTCATGGCCATCATCCTACCCACCGACACCATCGGCCAAACCTGGTTCCCGTGGATCGTCTCGAAGATGCAGGAACAAGGCGGCTACCCCACCGCCTTGAAGTTCGTCTTCCTGCTCTCCGCCGTCGGCGCCATCGCCATACTACTGCTCCCCAACAAAAAGGCCGCCAGCACCGACCCCCTCGCCGCCCTGGCCCGCGCCACCGGCGATTAACGGGAACTTTACCGCCCCCGCCTTCGTAACGCCAATCATGTGGCAACGACTACGTGAAATCTGGACCGTTGGCCGTCGCACCCGCCCGCGTGGCTTCGTCGCCGATTGGTCGCTCACCTTCCTGGTCCTCGCCTGCGGCACCACCAGCCTTCTGCACGCGTTCGTCGTCCCCACCGGCTCCATGGAAAGCACCATTCTGGTGGGCGACCACGTCTTAGTCGACCGGCTCGCTTACGCCGAACCCAGCCGCTTCGCTCTTTTGCCTTACCAGCCCGTCCAGCGCGGCGACATCATCGTCTTCCTTTATCCCGAAGACGTTCGCAAAAATTACGTCAAGCGCGTCATCGGCATTCCCGGCGACCGCTTGCACCTCGATCAAGGCCGCGTCATCCGCAACGGACAACGGCTCGTCGAGCCCTACACGCAGTTCATCGCCCGCACCCCAAATACCTTTCGCGATAACTTTCCCGCCGGTGCCGAACAAACGCCCGTCTTGCCCGGCGGTCGCGACATGCTCAGCCATCATCTGGTAAATGGCGAAATCGTCGTCCCTCCCGGCATGTACTTCGCCATGGGCGACAATCGCGATAACTCGGAGGACAGCCGTTACTGGGGCTTCGTCCCGCGCGCCAACATCATCGGCAAGCCCGCCCTCATCTATTGGTCCTACAACACGGGTGAAAACTATCCTACCGATTGGGAAGCCAAGCACTTACTCGATGTCGCTCTCAACTTCTTCACCAAAACCCGTTGGGATCGCACTTTTTCCGTTCCCCGCTCGATTCAGGCCACCGAGGTGAAACCATGAAACCCGTCGCCATGCTAGCCGGCTTAGCCGTCCCCGGCGCCGCCCATTGGATGCTGGGCCAGCGCGCCAAAGCCGCCATCTACAGCGGCATGGTCCTGACTCTGGTCGCCGCTGGCGTCTGGATGCAAGGAGCCAATACCATGCCCAACGCCGCCGAACTCGATGGCGTCGACGGCACCGCCCGACTCATGTTTTTGGGAGGCGCCGCCGTCAAAGCCCTCGCCGGCTTGCCTTACTTCGCCCTCTCGCTCGCCGGATATTCGCAATCGTTCACCGCCGGCCTCGTCAACGAATACGGCACCAAACTCCTAGCCATGGCCGGACTCGTCAACCTCCTCGCCCTAGCCGACGCCTTCACCAAGGACAAATCCGCATGAGCCCCCACCTCGCCTTCACCCTCCTCGGCATCCTCGTCATCTCCGCCTGCACCGCGCTAATGGGCCAAGACACCCGACTCAACCACGCCCGCCGCTTCGCCTACAACACCGCCGCCGGACTAACCTGGATCTGGACCGCCGCCTGGGCCATGCGCTGGCTCCACGGCTAACATCGACACGGCTGAGTGGAGCCCTGCGGCAATCGATCTACACCATGCCGTTGATCGAAACTATTGATTCCTGGCCTTATTCAGGGGCATTTTCGTTGTTTTTTCGAATCCATGGCTGGCCAGGCGCTACTCGTTCTGCCCACCAGCCGAGCGGTAGGTCGGCCAATTCTTCCAGGCTCCGGTCCCTATCGATCGGATGATGGAAACAAGAGATGACCGGCGGACTACCACCAGACATGCCGTCGCCGAGGAGCTGCCAAGCACCGTCTTCAATGTCATGTGACACGTATGTAATTGGTTCGTTCCCGGAATGCACTGCCGTGGACAAAAAGACCCGCGTGTGAGGAGGATCCTCGAATTTCCAGTTGGACAAACTACTAGCTGGATCCGCACAAGCCCAGAAATCTTCTTCGACGTTGGTGAATGACCTGTCTGCTTGCAAGAGAGGTTGCCCAAACGCGTGATCGAAGCCGGAATCCTCAGCAAAGCGATTCTCACGATCAGGGTAGATGGCTTGGAGCACGGGATATTGCGAATCCCCGTAATACCAGTTCGCCAGCCCCATTAGATGACCTGCCCACCTCGGGTCAACCGCGCGAAACTCGCAATCAACTTCCCCTACGAGTTCGCGATGTCGGCCGCTCGAGAGGTCGCTCCCGTCTCGTAGCCGTTCGGCGGCCTCATTCAGAAGGAAGTGCGCGGTTTCCTGCGGTAGGCCAACGGCAATGACCTCGGGTTTTCCGCACGTGTCATAAATCCCGATTGTGTACGACCAGCCTGGACCGGAACTACTTGGCTTGACGTGGATCACCGTGCAGCCAAAAGTCCCGATGTTCGCAACTGTCTTTTCCGCGCTCTTGTCCAAGGAATCGCTGCGAAGCTTTCGTGTTCTTTCCGTCGAGAAGTTACGCTCAGGCATCTCCTCAAAGTATGGCAATCTCTCGTCACGGATGGTAGCTCCGCAAAGCCGCGAAGGGAACCGCAAACTGGTACTGGCCTTCGAGCAGCCTGGGCAAGCATAACAACCGGCAGTCGCCATGGGCCACGCGCTGGCTCCACAGCTAACATCGATACCGCTGAGTGGAGCGCTGGCCGATCTTCAGGCCGGTCGCCTCGATGATCTTCTCAACCGCGCTTTAGCCGACCATGAAGCCGGAAGTACAAGATCGCTTTAGCGCCGGTGATCCATCGGGCAAACACCGGTTTCTGGAACGACTATGCAAAATTGTCCGCCGACATTCGTGCCCGCGCTGACAAACAATTTTCTCTCCTGTAAGAGAATCCTCACCATCCATCTCTGCACTTCAAGAAACTTGGCGACCGCCACGGCCAGGAAGTTTGGTCGGCACGGGTCACGTTGAAGCAAGTTGCGACGCTGCCGACCCCTTCGGGCAAGCACACGATAGGAAAATCTTCGTTTCATTGGGTCGAGGCAAAGCACTCGGAAAATGAGGCTGAATCTGCAATTGACCGGCGCGATGTTGTGGTTCAAATCTGGTAACCAGCCGCAGGACCCGGCCGCAGCCGCGCCCCGTACCTGCCTGGAGCGAAGGCTCTGGCGTCGAGCCCCGCCGCCGCTGCGCTGGCAAACTTGTTCG
>JAYVRS010001009.1:0-3321 GCA_043776185.1 Bryobacteraceae bacterium
CGGGCGATCTTGCGTCGGGCCGCACCCGCGATAGCGAGCAAAGTGCTGGAGGCCAGCGGGGTGCGGCTCGACCCGGGGGCGAGGTCGGTTTCGCAAAACGGACAATTCGTGGTGGTCACCTCGATTGAATACGACATCTTAGAGGTGCTGATCAAGGCCGCGGGCAGTGTGGTGTCGCGCGACGACCTCATGAATCGGCTTTACCAGCGGGAGGCGACGCCGTTCGACCGCTCCATCGACGTGCATGTAAGTCACCTGCGCAAGAAGTTGAGCGACAGCGAGTCACTCATCCGAACGGTGCGGGGCATCGGTTATCAGTTTTGTGCGCCAGAGCCAACTCCATGAGCGGCATTTTCCGTCGAATCCTGTTGTGGTTTGGCGCACTGTTAGTCTTCAGCTTTGTCGCGTTTCTGGCGACCACCTGGGTGTTTATGCCGCGCCCAAACCTTTTTAGCAACGTGCGCAAGTTACAGCTGCACGATGCTGTGATGGCTCTGGAACTCGGCGGTAAGCCTGCGTTGCAGGATTACCTCGCCCGGATTGATCGTCTCTTTGGCGCCCGCCATTACTTCGTGGACGGTCAGGCTTGCGATGTGCTCACCGGCGAGGCTCGACAGGAATTGTGGATGCTGGTGGAAGAGCCTTCGGCGCGCAGGCCGATGATGGGCTCGCCGGCCCGTGGCCCGGCACATCCGATGCGGGAAACTACGGCGGATGGGCGTTACTCCCTTTTGATCGTGCTACCGGAGGCCGACCTGCGGCCATCCCTGTGGGCGAATCTTCCGAATTATCTATGGATTGTCCTCGTGATCGTGCTGCTCTGCTATGCCCTGGCGGTGACGCTAGCGCGTCCGTTGCGTGAGTTGCGGGAGAGTATGGTGCGCTTTGGCGCGGGGGATCTCGATGTGCGATCGAGCCTCAATCGCAAGGACGAGATTGGCGATGCGGCGCGGGCCTTCAACGACATGGCCAGCCGAATGAAGACCCTGTTGACCGCCGAGCGACGGTTGTTGCAGGACATTTCTCACGAACTGCGTTCTCCGCTCAACCGGTTGGGGTTTGCCGTCGAATTGGCGCGGTCGAGCCAGGATCGTAACGGGGCGCTGGACCGCATTAAGCATGAGAGTAACCGGTTGACGAGTTTGGTGGGTGAATTGATCCAAATGACTCGCGCCGAGGGCGATCCCTCAGAGCGAATTACCGAACCGCTGGATTTATCGACAGTTGTAGAGCAAGTGGCGCGCGACGCTGAAATTGAGGCCGAGGTGCGGCAGGTTCGTTTGGTAAGGCGCTGGCAAGGAAAGTTCCCGGTGACCGGCGATGGTGGCTTGTTGGCCCGGGCCCTGGAAAACATTGTGCGCAATGCGATTCGGCACACGGCGACCGGTACGGCGGTCGAGATTGGCATCGACGACGAATCTGGCCACGCGGTGGTGTCGGTGCGTGACCAGGGTCCCGGGGTGCCGGAAGAGATGTTGGAGGCCATATTCAAACCGTTTTTCCGCGTGGAGAGCGATCGCGGACGTGATTCAGGGGGAATCGGTCTGGGGTTGGCCATCGCCCAGCGCGCTGTGGTGCTTCACCACGGGGAAATTTCTGCACATAACGCGAATCCAGGACTCACGGTGGAAGTGCGGTTACCGTTGCAGGTTCGAGAAGGGATGAAAACTCATGATGTTCACATTTCTTAACCCAACTACCCCTTATTCGAGCGTCCTATCGTTTGTGAGAACTCTGGGAATTCTTTTCTTTGCTTCCGCGCTGATTGTTTTTGGACAACCGAAGAGCGTGATTGGAGCCATCACCGCGATTGACGCCGTGAAGGGCGAATTGACGGTGAAGACTGACCTTGGTGAGGTTTTTGAAGTGAAGGTTGCCGTGGACCTTCCAGTGAAACAAGTTCAACCCGGCGAACGCGACCTGACAAAGGCGCAGATTGTGGCCTTGGCCGGCTTGGCCAATGGTGACCGGGTGCTGGTTCGCGGGGCGCTCACCGAGAAGACGGTTGTGGCGAGTAGCCTGATCGTCATCTCGGCCCGCGATATTAAAAAGCGCGATGACCAGGAGCGTTCGGAGTGGACCAAGCGTGGCGTCGTAGGCGTGGTGGACGCGGTGGATGCGGCGAAGGGCGAAGTGACACTGAAGACCCAGTCGATGAGCGGGCCGAAGCCCATCACGGTCGCTTTCGGAGACAAGACCGTGTACAAACGCTACGCTCCCGATTCGATCAAGTTTTCTGACGCCAGAGACGCAACCATGAAGGAATTGAAGAAGGGCGACCAGTTGCGCGTGTTGGGCGACAAGAACGATGATGCCTCTCGCATTACGGCTGAGCGGGCCGTCTTCGGTTCGTTTCGTACCGTGGCCGGAACGGTGACGGCGGTAGATGTCGCGACGGGCGAGGTAAGGATTAAGGACTTGCAGTCGGGCAAGGCCATGCTGATTCGCATTAAGTCTGACTCGCAGATCAAGAAGATGCCGAACTTCGCGGGCATGATGGGTGGCGGACCTCCCGGCATGGGTGGACCGGGTGGCGGTGGACCCAGTGCCGGTGGCCCTAGTGGTCGTCCTGGTGGCCCGCCCTCGGGCGTGGCTGGTGGTGGACCCCCGTCAGGTGTTCCACCGGCTGGTGGCCAACGACCGGGCGGTATGCCCGGTGGTGGTCTGGGCGGCGGCGGCATGCGGCCCGGCGGTGGCGCACCCGACATGGCGGCGATGCTGGAGCGCATGCCGCTGGCGAAGATTGAGGACATCAAAGTAGGGGAGTCGGTGGTGGTGTCGAGTACAGTGGGGGCAAAGTCTGACGAGATTACGGCCATCACGTTGCTGGCGAACGCCGATATGATTATCGCGATGGCGCAACGCCAGGGTGCGGCCGCGGGCGGCCCTGCTGGTGGCATGGGCGGCGGCTTGAGTTTGAGCGGCGGCGACATGGGCATGGGAATGATTTCCATGCAGTAACGGCTCGATTGGCCCAAGTCGGACAATCCCAACAAAACAATAAGAAAAAGACGAAGGAAACTTTCAATGCAAGGTCTGTACTCTCGCTGTGTCTATATATGTCTCTACTTGGCTTTGACGGCCATCGCGTGGGCGCAAGCTCCGGCGCTACGGGGTCGAATCACGGACCAGTCCGGCGCCTCGGTGCCCGCTGCTGAGGTTCGGGCGCGGATGAATGGCGGCCGCGAAGTGCGGACTCAGGCCAATGAGAACGGGGAGTTCCAACTGCTGAATCTGACGCCCGGCACTTACACGGTGCGCGTCCTCAGCAAGGGTTTCGCGTTGTTTGAGGTGGCGGCGCTCAATGTAAGTGGGGCGACG
>JAYVRS010001010.1:0-3314 GCA_043776185.1 Bryobacteraceae bacterium
CAGCGTCAGCACCTCGAACGCCACCATCATCGTCTCGGGTACGGCCAACGATACCGGGGGGGTGGCCGCTGTCACCTGGCAGTCCTCTAACGGCCCCACGGGCACTGCGGCGGGCACCAACTCCTGGCGCGCCGAGATTCCCCTCAACTCCGGTTTCAACACTATCATCATCCGAGCTCGCGATACGTCGGGCAACACTTCCTGGCGCAGCCTGATGGTCACCCGGCGTTAGCTCGGCCTCCTGATAGAGTGAGGGATCGCCCATGCTTTCTTTGTTCCTATTGACCCAAATGCTCGACCTTGCCACTGCCAACCGCCTTGCCGCTTTGCCCCTGCGCTGCATCCAACAGGAGTATCCTAACAAGACCGCCCATACCATTGAAGGCGAAGCCGACGTCCGGCTTACGCCTCGTCAGTTGCACCCGTCCTTCTACGGCTGCTTCGATTGGCATTCCAGCGTTCACGGCCATTGGATGCTGGTAAGTTTGCTGAAGACCAATCCTGGCCTCGCCAAAGAATCGGCCATTCGCGCCATCCTCGCTGAAAGTCTGAAACCGGAGTCCCTCGCGGGTGAAGTGAGTTACTTCCGCACTTACAAGCTCGCCAATACGTTTGAACGCACTTATGGCTGGGCCTGGCTGCTCAAGCTCGACGAAGAGCTGCGCGCCTGGGATGATCCACAGGGCAAACAATGGGCCAGCAACTTACAACCGTTGACTAAGTTGATCGTCGATTTATGGTCAACCTATCTCCCCAAACAGACTTATCCTAATCGAACCGGTGTGCATCCCAATACCGCCTTCGGACTCGTCTTTGCGCTCGACTGGGCCCGCGCCGCGAAGCACGCCCAGTTTGAAGCCCTGATTGTCCAACGCAGCAAAGACTATTACTTGAAGCTTCCCGCCATCACGGCTATTCAAGAGCCGGACGGTACCGATTTCCTTTCGCCCAGCCTGGAAGTAGCGGACTTGATGCGCCGGGTCGTGCCGCCCGCCGAATTTCCCGCGTGGTTTCGTAAGTACCTTACAGCCCCGGGCCTCGCCAACCTGCTGCAGCCACCTCAGGTCTCTGACCGCGGCGATTACCAAATTGTTCATCTCGACGGTCTCTATCTGAGTCGCGCTTGGTGCTTACAAGGCATCGCCAACGCTCTGCCGGAAGCAAACCCCCAACGTGCTAGGCTCGCGGCGGCGGCCAGGCAATTGATTGATGCTGCTTTGCCACACGTCACGGCCGGTAACTACGGCGGAGAGCACTGGCTGGCATCATTCGCGGTCTACGCCCTCGCCCATTCCTTAGCTAACGCGGAACAGCAACGTGGCCACTGATTGGTGAATAGGGCTTAATGAACCGAAATTCCTAGATCTTCCGCATTACCAGTTGAGAGCAGAGGTTAAGTGCCTCACTTCTTGACAAGGCAAGGAATAATCATGGGAACCTTCGACGGTGCGATTCAGACGAAAACCCGCGTGGCGCTGGACGGCGATGCGTTTCAGCCCGAGATGGGCAGCTTAGTCGGGTCGGTCTTCAAAGAGGAGGCTAAGGTTCTCGGCACGCGGAATGAGTTAGTGACGGGCGACACTACGCTGAACTTCCTCACCAACGTGATGACGCTGGTAAATGGAAACAATGTTCACACGACAGGCGGCACGTCGAATAAGACGATTATCGGGATTTACACGAAGGTAACGCAGTCCGTCTACAATCGCCAGGTGATGGCGGTGGAGATGAAGTTGACAGTTGGCGCAACGATTAAGACGACGCTGGGGCCAGTCGTGGTTTCGTGTGCCACCCAGGGCATGGAGACGACGCCCCAACGCTTTAAATGTGACTGGTGGAAAGGCGACGCCTTGGGTGTCCGGTTCGCCGTCGTCGGTAGCGATACCGCTATCCGTGGCTACAAATTGGAAATGAACATCGGCTCGGCGGTAGCAAATGCGACTGAAACCAAGGTGATCACCGTCAAGAATACCGTTAACTTAATCCGGAGCGCGCTGGTCTCGACGGCCATTAACATCGCCGTAGCACGCACCGACCTCAGTGGCATCAATCCGCAGGTACGGGGCGTGCGCCCATCGTTAGGTTGGGAGTCGAATATGCCGCCGACTAGTCCGTTGTTCCAACAATGAGCCCGCCTGTCCAATCACGCCGTCACCGTGAGCCATTTGGCCCGTTCATGAAAGCGGAAGCGCTGGTGGGGTCGAGCCTATTCTGGTTGCCGGTTACCGGATTTCCGATGCGTCGTCCGGAGAAGGAGTGGACGAGTGAGTTTGAGCGTCGATTCACTCAGGCGGCAAAAGATAATCTAAAGCTACGCCGCGAAAACTTCATCAACTTCCACTACCTCTATCCAGATCTGATGACTCCCTTCCTGCAACATAGTCTGGAGTTTAACCCGGTGCCCGGCATGCTGATAAGGCCCTACCAGGAGGTGTTTCGAGCCCCGACCGAGAAGCAAATGCAAGAAATGATCCGATCAGGCGACGTTTCGAAGATCGGCAGCGCGACGAGAGACATCGCTTACTGGCTGCCGAAGAACAAAGGAGAAAAGCAGCTATCGGTCTTTGGCGGCTTCGGCGCACTGATGTCCGTGTGGCTGCCGCCTTGCCCGAAAACAATCCCCCCGGACTTTCGCATTCCGCCCAGGGTCTTGCAGAATCCGCATTTCAAGCCACTGAACCTGCTGGGTGAAATTGAGCTCACCTTTGCCCTGCTGGATAGCTTCCTCGCGAAAAGCCTTGAGATCTTTGCGCCCCGCATCAAAGAGGATCCGCAGTACGCCGGGATGCCCTTCGCGGTGCCGCTGTTCACCTCGCGCGATATTCTGACGGCACGAGCCGAGGTGCGTGAATCCTGGCTCTCTTTAATGGGTGCCTACCTCGCCGAAAGCCGCGACGATCAGGGGCTTCTGCTCTGGGTAAGGCCTGAAGTGGAACCTCTGGTGAAGCGGATCCTCGAAGAATTAGACGATCAGCAAATCTTCTACCCCGCTAACTAAAATGACCCCCTCCACGTTACCCAAAATATCGGTCGAGACGCTGCCGAGGGCGAATGGCTGGCACGCCTACCGGATCCCGGTGGAGACTCCCTTTCCGGTCACCGCTGAGTTCCGGCCAGCCTTGCTGCCTTTGGTTTGCGACATCCTGGCCGCCATCAGGTCTGTGCGGACAGCACAATTGATTGGCATTTTGCAATATAACCAGCTTCAGCATGGCGGGGCGGGAATGGTCGCCGCCAAAAAGGGCAAGGAGTGGGGGCTCGAGTGGGGGCTCGGTTACCTGCCGGAACAAGTGCCGCCTACGCTTTGGACGATG
>JAYVRS010001011.1:0-3312 GCA_043776185.1 Bryobacteraceae bacterium
GGAGGCTCTGTAAGCCCTTGGTGCGGTTGTGGGAATGGTTTTGTATCCCCCCATTTGGCCCACTTTTAGCCTCGGGTGATTTTTTCACAGTCCCTGACGCCGGGGGCTAGCTGAGGGTAGTGTCAATGAGGGACATAGAGAAGATATATTCCATTCGCGTCCCGGCTGAAGACGGCACTAGAACTGAATTCTTAGCCCTAACTGAATGTTACGCGGCCCCATGAGTCGCTGACGAGTTAGGCGCCGGGAGGGCTGAGGCAATTGTTTGGCCCGGCGCAAGTTGAGATGAACACCGTCTTTTGGGCCCCCAAAAATGATGCGGTGGGGCCCAGCGGGCTGCTGGTCAAACATCGAAACGAATACGGTAACCCCGGAAAACAATCCCCCGGCTGACGCCGGGGGCTAGCTGAGGTCCATTCGCGTCCCGGCTAGAACTGTATTCTTAGCCCTAACTGAATGTTACGCGGACCGACGTTGGTGGTGCCGGTGACGCGGCCGAAGTCGGGGCTACCCAGGGTGGTGTTGGCGCGGGCGAACTGGGGCGTGTTGGTCATGTTGAACATCTCGGCCCGGAACTGCGCTTTGACGCGCTCCAGGAAACGGAAGTTCTTGAGGATGGCGAAGTCGGCGTGGTTGGTGGGGCCGAAGCGAATGGTGGGGACCCAACGAGTGGCGTTACCGATCTCGTAAGTGCCGGGGGCGGTGAAGGCGGAGGTATTGAACCAACGATCGGGCGTGGGGCTGTCCACTTTGGCGGCCTGGAGGTCCGCGACGTTCGGGCGCTGGATCTGGAAGCCATAGTTGGCGAGGGAGTTGGGGGCGGTGAAGCCGAGCGGTAAGCCGCTACCGAAGCGGACGATGGAGGAGACCTGCCAGCCGCCGAGGACGGCGTTGGTGACGGCGTTGGCACCGGCGAGAAGCTTCTTGCCTTTGCCGACCGGTAACTCATAGACGAGGGCGGTGACGAAGCTTTGCGGGAGATCGTGGGCGCTGATGGAGCGGTCGACTTTGAGGTTGTAGTAGTCGCGGGGCGTATCGCCGACTTCCCAACCCTGCCACTCGCTGGCGTTGTCGATGGCCTTGGACCATTGATAGGTGCTTAACAGATTGAGCCCGCCGGCGATTTGCCAGTTATAGCGGACGACCAGGGCATTGAAGCCGGAACTAGCACCGGGAGCGTCAGCGGAGAGGTTGACGCCGTTGAACTGCGGATAGGGGCGCAGCAAACGATTGCGGGGAACGGTGGCTCCGGCGAGGACGCCCGTCCTCAAGACGCCGAAGAAAGGATTCGCCACCTGCTGGTCGAGCGCCGTGCCTTGGCTTAGGAACTTAGGGTCTAACTGGTTGGCTTGTTGGCCAGTGCCAAAGAGGAGCTTGCGGCCTTGCGAACCGGTGTAGCCCACTTCGAGCACCATGCCTTTCTTCACTTCGTATTGGAAGTCAAACGAGAAGTTTTGCACGTAGCCGAGCGGATGGAGACGACTGAAAGCATTCACGCTTTCACCGGCCAGGGTGGCCAAGCCCTGGGTGTTGCCGACGGGCTGCACTAAACCCGTGGGAAAGGGATTGCGGAGCAAGGAGCCGGGATTGGGATTGATGCCGTCGCCGCCGACGGTGGAGACCCAGGCCGTGGAGGTGGAGAAGCCCTGGTTGGCGCCGCCGCCGGTTTGCGGATAGAAGATGCCGTAGCCGCCGCGGACGACTAACTTATCGGTGAGCTTATAGGCCATGCCGATGCGGGGAGCGAGGTTCAACCGGTCAGTATCCCAAGCGCCGCGGTTCTGCGGGGTGACGAAGACCAAGCCCCCTTTGAGCGGCAAGCCAGTGGCGGCCGCCAGCGGGCTGGTGGCGTTGAAGTCGAAGTTGTTGAGGCGGTTGTAGCGCTCGGTGCGGGCGAGTTGCACCTCCCAGCGCAGGCCGAGGTGCACCGTCAAGCGGCGATTGACGCGCCAGGAATCCTGCACGTACACGCCGTGGTACATGGCCGTGACGGCGGTGGCCGCGTTGATGGGGGCGGAGCCGCTGGCACCCACGCCGAGTAATAAGGAAGCGATGCCGTCGCCGCTGGTGGCGCTGGTGGCGGCGGCGGTGGGGCCAGAGGTAAGACCGCGGTTGAAGTTAAAGGTGGGCGTGGCAAAGTCCGTGGCGTTGAGCCGGGCGAGTTCGCCCAGCCAGCCGAACTTCAAGCTGTGCTTGCCGAGTTCCTTAGTGACGTTGGCTTGCAGGTTATGCGTTTCGCGCGGGCCGTTGAAATAGCGGGGGTTGCCGAATGAGGTGTAGCCTTGGGCGGTGATCGCCGGATAGGTGAGGGTCTGGAACTGGGAAACCAACGCGGCGGGGAAACCGAGGGTGGTGGGGTTCAAGCCCTTGGAAGGCGAGTTCTGATTCTCGCGCCAGCGGCCGGAACCCAATAGAACATTGACGACCCAGGTGGGAGAGGGGGTCCAGGTGTTACCGATGACGATATGGTGGCGAGGGTTGACGTCGGAGAAATTGGTATCGGCACCGTTGCCAAAGTACTGGGGCGCCACGTTCTCTTGAGTGGCCTTGGTGAAGCGGCCAAACATGGTCCATTTTTCACTCTTGGCCCAATCGATGCGACCGTCGAAACGCTCGTTGCTGGTGGCCGTTTTCCCTTGGGCGGCGAAGTTGAGGGCGTTGGTGATCGCCGCGCCTTGGGTGTTGGGTTTGGGGTAGAGCGAGAGGATCTTGGCGGCCACCGGGTCAAACAGCGCGCTGGGAATCTTATTGTCCGGGAAGGGATCGCGAATGGAGCCGGCACCATTGGGATTGGCGCGCGTGGTGAAGGGGTTGAAGATGACCGATTGCGTGCCGTTGGCGTTAAAGGTTTGGGAGAAGTCGCCGGAGAGTTGTTGAGCGGTGGGGACGTTTTGGATGCTGGTGCCGGGCGTGCCTTGGCGCACACCCTCGTAGCCGCCGAAGAAGAAGAGGCGCTTCGATTTCGAAATGGCACCGGAGAAGTTAGCGCCGAATTGATTGCGCTGGAACTGGGTGCGGCGCAGGCCGGAACGGTTGTTGCCCCAGCTATTGGCGTCGAGCTTGTCGTTGCGCAGGAACTCGAAGAGGGTGCCGTGGAACTGATTGGCGCCGCCGCGGGTGATCATGTTGACGGCGCCGCCATCGGATTTGCCGAATTGGGCGTCGAACTGATTGCGCTGGATGTTGACTTCGGCGACGGAGTCGACGCCGGGGGAGGCGATGAGTCCGCCCCAGTCGACGGCCGAGGCGGGAACGCCGTCGATGAGGGTGAGTCCGGCTTGGCCGCGTCCGCCGTTCATGGAGAAGCGATTG
>JAYVRS010001012.1:0-3307 GCA_043776185.1 Bryobacteraceae bacterium
CGCGACAAGCGCGGTGCCCTGGTGCCGACTCTAGTGAAAGACGACTTTGAGGTCCACGAGGACGGCAAGCTTCAGACGATTCGGTCATTCTCAAAAGAAGGTGACCTGCCGCTCACCATTGGACTATTAATCGACGTCAGCCCCAGTCAGGAGCGCCTGATCGAAACCGAGCGAAGGGCCGCGACCGCGTTTTTCCGCACGGTGCTCAAGAACAAAGACATGGCCTTCGTTATTAGTTTTGGCGGCGAAGCGGAATTATTGCAGGATTTGACCAGTTCACCGAAGCTGCTCACCCAGTCGATGGATAACTTGCGTGTGAATGCGTCCATCTCGCCCTCCATCAATCGGGGGCCGATCCCTTCCACTCCCCGGGGCACCATCATGTTCGACGCCGTTTATCTGGCGGCCGACGAAAAGTTGAAGGGCGAAGTAGGGCGCAAAGTCGTACTGCTAATCACCGATGGCGTCGACATGGGCAGCCGGAAGACTCTAAATCAAGCCATCGAGTCCGCCCACCGTTCCGACTCGATGATTTATGGCATTTACTATTTTGACCGCGCCGCTTACGGTTATCACATGTACGGCGTGTCGGATGGCGACTTGCGCAAAATGTCCGAAGATACCGGCGGTCGCGTTTTCCGCGTGGAGCGCAAAACCACCCTCGAAGACGTCTTCAAGCAGTTGGAGGACGAGATGCGCAACCAGTACACCTTGAGTTACTCCTCGACGAATCCCAATCGCGATGGCACCTTTCGGAAGCTGGAGATTCGCCCGAAACCCAAAGATCTCAAAGTGCAGGCTCGTCGCGGTTATTATTCGTCGCGCAGCTAAACAAAAAATGGACCGCGCCCCCACCCAAAAAGGGGCGCGGTCCCAGGAGACCCAACCCGCACCCCATGTCCCAAGGGCGCGTGTCAGGGTTTGGGGTACACGCCACCACAGCATGTACCCCATCGAGAGATTCCGGCCGCCACAGCTGGAACCTCTCGATTCGTTAATCCCATCATTCCACACACCCACCAAGCTTCCGGTCGGCCCGAAATAGGCAGCACATTGATTAAGAACGACTTATAATTCTAAAATTGTCCGTGATCGCCTTTTGCGCCGAATCAAAAACGCCTAAAGCGTGTCTTTGAAGAACTGAGTCAAGGTCGCCATCAGCTTCGCTAACTCGGCGTGGTTACCATCGCGGTACCCGTCGGCGAGACGGAGCACTTGGAAGCGTTTGGCGACGTCCGGGTTTTTAACCGCCCCCATCGCCTTCCGCAGCTTTTCGACATGGAGCAGATGGTTCGCGCCCGATGCGACCAGCAACGTACCGGTCAGACGACGGCTATTCCCCAACGGCGACGACGCATCGTATTCGGTAACTCGACTCTGCGGCAGGCCGAGATATCGCTCGGTAAAGTAGGCATTGTATTCACGCCAATCGGTAATCGGGGAATCCGCAAAGCCCGCCTTAAATCCACCCGGAAAAGCCAGCATCGCTTGCACCGCGGTATACCCCCCATAGTAGGCTGACCCCCAAATGCCCAACCGCGCGGGATCCACATAGCTTTGCCGCCGCAAGAAACTGACCACCTCCCGCAAGTCGGCAATTTCCTGGGCGCCAAACTGGTAGTGAATTGGCTGTTCGAACCCGTGGCCGTATCCGGCCGACCCGCGTACATCCACAGCTAACACCAGATAGCCTTGGCTCACCATGTGCCTATTCCAAGCCATCTGCCAGCCGGACCAAGCGTCCTGCACCACGCGTCCCTGAGGACCAGCGAAGGCATAGAGAATCACCGGGTACTTCTTGCTCGCGTCAAAATCATCCGGCTTGAAAAGACGGGCTGCCAGCCGCGCCTGATCATGGGTTTCAATGTGGAAGAATTCGTTGGCGGTTGGCTTCTGCCGCGACGGCGACCCCTGCGGCACACTTCCGCGCTGGCCATGCCACACCACAACTGGGGGCGTCGATGCCGACGAATAGGAATCCAGAAAGACGGTTCCCGTAGCACTCAACATCACCTCGTGCCAGCCGGCGGCCGTCGTCACTTGTCGCGCAACGCCACCCCACAAGGGCAAGCGATACATGTGCTGTTGCTGCCGATCGCCAGTGCTGCCGCTAACATAAACGTTCCCTTCGGCATCTGCCGCGCGATGAAGGCGAGAAACTTCCAGATCCGGCGGAGTAAGATCTCGAATTAAGCCACCTTCCAAATTGTAAACGTAAACATGCCGATTGCCGGACCGTTCACTGGAAACCACCAGTTGCGAACCATCGCGAGTAAATAATGGCGTCTCCGGCGCATTTACCCAATAGTCATCCTTCTCGGTCAGGATCGTCCGCGGGCAGTCGGCGGACGATTCACGAGGATCGAGTATCTGCAGCTCAGCCCTGTTTTGCGTGCGGTTCATGCGATAGTAGACGATTCGATGGCTATCCCCACTCCAAGCTACCCGCAGCAAGTAAGTCCATTCGCGATCCGATTCCGCCAGCGTGCGTGTCCGGCCGCTAAGCACGTCGACGGTCTTCAGCCGGAACATCGGCAGCTTCGTACCCGGCCGGACATAGCGATCTGGTTCGCGATACTCCGTCTCAATAAACGCCAGCGACGCCGAATCAGGAGCCCACCAGACATGGGTGTTTACCCCAAATTCACGTGCATAAACGGCGTCAGGCTCGCCGGCCAGTAAGTTACCGCCGCCCGCTATTTGGTGAGCGGATGAGCCATCGGCTGACGCCAACCACAATTGATGGTCGCGCACGAACGAAACATGCTGGCCATTCGGAGAGATCGCGGCCTGCGCCGCTGGCGAGAAGCTCGTCCGCCGCCTCCCCGTGCGATCAAGAACGACCGCCGTACCGTTCCGCGTCATGAGTAAGTGTTGGTCATCCGACGACCAACTCAGCCGGGCGGTCTCCTGGCCTCTAGCACTGAGCAGACTCCTCTTGCCAGCGACTACATCCGTCAGCCACACCGCGCCATCCCCGTCCTGCACGGCGAAGGATCTACCGGTCGGGCTCACCGACATCGCCAAGTTTAGTCGCTCAAACCCATCGCCGGCCAGGGCGGTGGAAACGATGAAGGGTAAGACGAGCCAGGAGTACATCATAGAGCCCTATTGCAGCGTGATCGCTAACACCGTGACATTGCGATTTGCAGGCAACGTCAGGCTCTTTACACTCTTCGTGCTATTGAGATCAAACGAGTAACTATACAGGCGGCTTGTCTGGTATTGGATACCCCACCAAGCGATCCGGTATGGCATGGATAAAGCGATGTCCTCTCCGTCGTAATCCTTCGATTTGGTCCATTCG
>JAYVRS010001013.1:0-3305 GCA_043776185.1 Bryobacteraceae bacterium
CAGGGAACGCTCTTCCGCAACGGTGCCACGCCGATCGTCGATCTGAATCGCCGGCCCAACCTATCGGCGGCCGACCAACGCGGCGAACTTGACTTACTCAAGTGGATGAACCAGCGCCACTCGGCGACGCGCTCCAATACGGGCGAAATGGATGCGCGTATCGCCGCATACGAGCTCGCCTTCCGCATGCAATCGAAGGCGCCCGAGTTAGTGGACTTACAACAGGAAACGGAAGCGACGCGTAAGTTGTACGGCCTGGACAATGCCGTCGCCGAGCCCTTCGGCCGCCAATGCCTGTTGGCGCGCCGCATGGTGGAACGCGGCGTGCGCTTCGTGATGGTGATGCACGGCGCAGGCGGCGACCGCTGGGACGACCATGGCGACGTGGCCGGCCGGGTCCCTAAGCACTGTCAGGAAGTGGACCAACCCGTAGCCGGACTCATCAAGGACTTAAAGTCCCGCGGCTTACTCGACGAGACCCTCGTCGTCTGGGCGTCCGAGATGGGCCGCACCCCCTTCGACAACAACTTAGTCACCGATAAGCCGGGCCGCGACCATAACCAATACGGCTTGGCCATCTGGATGGCCGGCGGCAACGTGAAAGCCGGCAGTACTTACGGCGAGACCGATGACTTTTCGGTGCGCGCCGCCGGGGACCCCATCCCTTTGCGCGACGTCCACGCGACTATTCTGCAGTTGATGGGCCTAGATCAACAGCAGTTGAACTACTTACACGCCGGCCGCTACAAGAAACTGACAGACATTGGAGGCCGGGTGATTCGCGAGGTGATGGCGTGAGCCGTTTCGCGCTGCTGAGTGACCCTCGCTTTGAACGGCATGAGACCGGCCCGGGCCACCCCGAGTCACCGGCTCGCAACGCTGCCGTTCGCCAAGCGCTGGCCCCTTTCATGGCCAAAGCGATCAGGGTGAAACAGCGCATCGCCAGCGAAGATGAGATCGCACTTTGCCATTCGCGCGACTATATTGCGCGGGCCAGAAAAGACATCGCCACCGGACTGGGCGAGCTTTCTACTGGCGATACCCAAGTGTCCAAGGCCTCCTGGGAAGTCGCGACCGAAGCCGTGGGAGGCGTGCTGGGTGCCGTCGACCTGGTGTGCGGTAAGCAAGCCGACACTGCTTTCTGCGCCGTGCGGCCCCCTGGCCATCACGCCACTCCCACGCGCGGCATGGGCTTCTGCGTCTTCAACAACATGGCGATCGGCGCGCGCTACGCGCAAAAAAAGCACGGGCTCGCCCGCGTGCTGATTGTCGATTGGGATGTCCACCATGGCAATGGCACGCAGGACGTCTTCTACAACGACCGCTCCGTTATGTTCATGAGCACGCACCAGCATCCGTGGTACCCCGGCAGTGGGCTCGCCAGCGAAACCGGCCAGGGTAACATCTTCAACTTTCCCTTCCCCGCCGGTAGCGGGCGGGCCGAGATATTGGGCCAAGCCTTTGAGCAACATCTGGTGAAAGCCGCTGAGGCCTTCAAGCCGGAACTGATCATGATCTCGGCCGGCTTCGACTCTCGCGAGGGCGACCCGCTCGGCCGCTTCCGGCTTACCGACAGCGACTTTCGCGACTTGACCACCTTGCTTCGCACCATCGCCGCCAAGCATGCGGGGGGACAGATCGTTTCTGTGCTGGAAGGCGGCTACAGCCTCACCGGGCTAGCCAGCGGCGTCGCCGCCCACGTGGCCGCCCTGAGCGCCTAAGCAGAAGCCGCTACTCGATCGCTTGCTTGGCGAAGAAGTCGAGCATCGGGGCGAAGTTGGGGACGGCGATGTCGACGTGGCTGCCGCCGGGAACTTCGATGTATTCGATCTTGGCCCCGGCCTTTTTGCCGGCTTCCACCATGACGCGCGATTGGGTCACCGGTACCGTCTTATCGTTGTCGCCGTGAACCACATACTCCGGAATGTGTTTGATCTTCTCCATGCCCGCCGTGCTGCCGCCGCCGGAGATGGGTCCCAGGGCGGCGAAGCGATGGGGGAAGGCCATGGCGATGCTCCAGGTGCCGTAGGCACCCATGGAGTGGCCCATTAAGTAAATGCGCTTCGCGTCGATCTTATAAGTGCGCTCCACTTCGGCCAGGACGTCCATCACGTCTTTTTCGGCGGGCCCACGATACATTGAAGCGGGCTCGCGGCCTTTGGGAGTAACTAGGAAAAAGCCAAGCCGCTCGGCTTCGCGCTTCAGGTTGCCGCCGTAGCCTTCCATCAGTGAGGTTTCGTCGCCGCCCATGCCGTGCAGAGCCACCACTAAGGGAAGCGGCTTGCCTTGGTAGGCTTTGGGGACATAAACGCGGTAGGGCTGCAGGGTTTGGTCCACGGCCGACCGATAGGCTTGGCGCAGATCACCTTGCCGCCCGGCGAAGGGGCTCTTGCCAGCGGCCGCGGTGTCCAGCAGTTGGTTGGCATCGGCGAACTGCTGAACGAAATCGAAGCGGTGAGGATTGGCTTTGCCGCGCTCAGCGTTTTCGTAGAGCACTAAGGAATACTCGGCGGCGGGGAGCGGCTGCTTCTTCAAGCGGGCCGCGAGTTTCGCGGCATCGGCCTCAAGGTCGGCGACGCGGATGGGGACGGTTTTCATCAGGTGGGCGCCGGTGGGCGCGGGGTCACTCAGATCGGCGATCAGGTTGTAATTGCCGGCCGCACTGGCCGGAAGCTTCACTTGCAGCTTAAGCGGCAGTGCGGCGGCGCTGATCTCGCTGGGTGCGACAAGGGCGATGTCGTCGCCTTGGGGCACCGGACGGAGGATCAGGCGCAGAGCCACTTTTGCTGGCTGGTCAGGGGCGGTCGCCGTTACCGGGAAAAGGGTGTCGAGGGTGAATTGCAGGCTTTGCCCCGGGGTGGCGATGGCGTCATCGACGCTGGCTTGAAGGGCGGAGGCAAGTTCCACGGTGGGGGTCCAATTGACGCCACGCATGACGGCCATGCCGTGGGTGTAGTCGCGCATGGCTTCTTTGAATTTGCCGGCGAGGCCAGCCGTTTGGGCTTGATCTCCCAGCTTGGTGGCCTCCGTCTTTTGCGCTTCGGTGAGAGGAAGCGAGGCGAGTTGGGTACGGTAGCCGACGGAGGTACGCAGGACGAGGTCAGCGTCTTGCGCGAGGAGCGCGGTGGCCAGCACGAAAAGCACGAGTCGCATGTGTGAAGTTTAGCGCAGGCAGGCGCGGCAGGGTGCGCCATCGGCGCCGGGAATCTTGAGCGGCAGGCAGAGCAACTCGTAGCAGCCTTTTGCCACGTGGCCCAAATAGAGACCTTCGATGATCCAGATCCCGGCCCCCAGCAGCGATTGGT
>JAYVRS010001014.1:0-3303 GCA_043776185.1 Bryobacteraceae bacterium
AGCCATCCTGGCGCCTTACCTGAACGGCCAGCAGGACTCGCTCGCCAAGCCCACGGCCAGCCATTTTTCGGGCCATCTGATTTTTGCCGAGCTCGGGCACACCGAGCGCGTGAAGGCCGCCGCCGACTTAGCCATCGCGCAACGAGCCATGAATAACGAGATGAGCGATTCCGTATTTATGGGCTGCCCGTTGCTAGCCCGGGCCGGCTATTTTGAAGCGGCCGCCGCGCACTTGGCCTTCATGCAGAAGCTGTGTCTGCGACCCGATGGCTTGTATCGTCATTCGCCCTTAAATGAGGCGGCGTGGGGCCGGGGCAATGCTTTTCCAGCGCTCGGGATGGCCCTGATGATCTCGGCTCTCCCTCTAACCGAACGCGAAAAGCCCGTGGCCGACTTCCGCCGTTTGGTCGATGCGTTGCTGCCATTTCAAACGAAGAACGGCATGTGGCGGCAAGTGATCGATCATCCTACGGCTTATGAGGAGTTCTCGGCGACGGCGATGATTGCGGCGGCTCTTCATCAGGCGTTGCGCGAGGGTTGGGTGAAGGGGGCGCAGTATCAGCGGGCGGTGGACCGGGCATGGGAGGCCATTAAGGCCCGTACGGGGAGCGACGGTAAGTTGATGGACGTGTGCGAGTCGACAGGGAAGCAGCCGACGCTCGAGGACTATCTGCGGCGGACCGCGATCTGGGATCGCGATCTGCGGGGTGGGGCGATGGCCTTGTTGCTGGCGGCAGAGTTACTGGCAAAGTAAATTCACAACCTCCTGACGAAATTCTGGTGTAGAATCCCAGCTAGTCGGAATCGAAAATGGGGACATCGGCCTTAGCGCAAGACCGATCCCGCCGACCGGAAAAGGATAAAAATGCAAATTCGGATTGGTGTACTCACCCTTACCTTAAGTGCCTGGCTCAACGGGGACCAGCCCACCGCGATGGACGCCCAACTCACGGCCGTGTTGCAGCAGGCCGGATTTACTGGCCGTATCGCCTCAACCCTGACGACTCGGCTGGGCCGGCCGCTCAACCCGAAACTGGCCGACCTGGGCCGTCTACTGTGGTTCGACAAGAGTGGCGGGCTCCACAATGACAATACCTGCGGCGGCTGTCATAATCCTTCCGATGGCTTTGGCGACAGCCAGTCTATCGCGATCGGCGTCCAAAACAATAATCTCGTCGGCCCCCACCGCACGGGGCCTCGGAACCAACGCCGCACGCCTACGGCCGCCAATACCGCCTTCTACCCTGGCCTGATGTGGAACGGACGTTTTTCGGCCCCCAGCGGCAATCCCTTCGATAACTCGCAAGGCTTCAAGTTTCCGGATCCGGAAGGCATCACCCGCTTCCCGCCCTTCGATCCGATCGTGAAGCATCTGTTGATTGCCCAGGCGCACATTCCGCCAACGGAATTGGTAGAGGTGGCAGGCTTCACGAACACCCAGGGCACCATTGGGCCGCAGTTCGATCAGTTCGACGACGGCAAAGGCGGCAAAATACCGG
This sequence comes from Bryobacteraceae bacterium, assembly GCA_043776185.1. Lineage (GTDB taxonomy): Bacteria > Acidobacteriota > Terriglobia > Bryobacterales > Bryobacteraceae > JALHNI01. Next base: position 1,500 of record JAYVRS010001014.1, read on the forward strand.
CCCCGGATGCGAGCGGTTTCCGGAATGAACCGATCCGCCAGGAAGTGCTCAAGCGCCTCAACACCAATCCGATCTATCGCCGGCTATTCGGCGACCTGTTTCCCTCGGTAAAGGCCGGTGGGGCGATCGATTTCACCATGTTCGGGCGGGCCATCACGGAGTTTGAGTTCACGCTGATTTTCGCCAATGCGCCCGTGGATCAGTTCGCCCGCGGTAACCGCGAGGCAATGAGTAATTCGCAGAAGCGGGGCGGCCTGCTTTTCTTCGGAAAAGGGGGTTGCGTGGGGTGCCACGCCGTAAGTGGCCAAGCGAATGAGATGTTTAGCGATTTCCGCATGCATGTGGCGGGTGTGCCGCAAATTGCTCCAGCGTTCGGCGTAGGTAAAGGCAACGTGGAATTCGATGGTCCGGGTAAAGACGAGGATTTTGGACTGGAGCAGATCACGGGCAGTTTGCTGGACCGGTATAAGTTCCGCAGTTCGCCCCTCCGCAACGCCGCCTTGCAACCGGCGTTTTTCCACAACGGCGCTTACACGCGGCTCGACGATGCGATCCGTTTCCACATCGGAACGGTGGCTGCAGCGCCGCACTATAATGGCGCCGCGGCCGGCGTCGATCCAGACTTGCGCGGACGTCTAGGGCCCATCGCCCCGGTAATCCAGCGGCTCGATCCGAAACTCGTCGTGCCGCTGAATCTAACCAATAGCGAGTTCGCCGACTTAGTGGCGTTTGTGCGGGATGGACTACTCGACCCGGACGCCCGTGCGGATAGGCTCTGCAAGTTGGTGCCGCGAAGCGTACCCAGCGGCCTCCCAACCATGGTGTTCGAAGGCTGTCGAGACGACAATGATCGCGATGATCATCACTAGACCCGATTGCTGGGGGCGCGCCGATAGCGCCCCCACGTCTCTCGGCCGCTGCGCCACTCAACCGAAGCCCCGTCCTCGACCCTTAGCGAGTGGCTGGAGCTAGCATATCTAAGTAGTGACTAATTTTATAAGAGACATGGCCAGCGCCGGAGTGGCGTTGGTGGGGATTGCGTTGTATGTGGCGCTGCGATTCGGGCTGGGCGTGGTGGATGGGCGGGAGAGTTGGCCGTTGGTGGGGGCGCTGGTTTTGGGCGGCGGGCCGCAGGTTTGGGCTGTTTTGCGGCGGGTTTTGAGCGGACGATTCGATGCGGATATTTTGGCGTTGGTTTCGATTGTCACTTCGGTGATCCTGGGCGAGTATTTGGCGGGGACCATCATTGTGCTGATGCTAGCGGGGGGCACGGTGCTGGAGCAGTACGCGACGAAGAAGGCTTCGTCGGTGCTCGATGCGCTGGCGCAGCGGATGCCGCGGACGGCGCACCGGGTGCCGAGCGAGGTGCCGAGCGAGTTGATGGGCGAGGCGACGGAAGACGTGCCGGTGGAAGCGATCCATGCGGGTGACGCACTGATCATTTTTCCGCATGAGGCGTGCCCGGTGGACGGCGAAGTGACGGCGGGGCATGGCACGATGAACGAGGCCTATCTGACGGGCGAGCCTTATCTGTTGGAGAAGTCAGTCGGATCGGCGGTGTTGTCGGGAGCGATGAACGGCGAGTCCGCCTTGACGATTAAGGCGACGAAGCCGGCGGTGGATTCGCGCTATGCGCAGATCATGCGGGTGGTGCAGGAGACGGAGCAGAATCAGCCGGCCATGCGGCGGCTCGCGGAGCGCCTGGGGGCTTGGTATACGCCGCTGGCGTTGATGTTCGCGGCAGCAGCGTGGGCTTGGAGTGGCGAGGCCGGGAGATTTCTGGCCGTGATCGTGGTGGCGACGC
>JAYVRS010001015.1:0-3299 GCA_043776185.1 Bryobacteraceae bacterium
ATGGTTGCGTTCCGCCGCTTGAATGCGCTTCTCCACGTCGCGCAGTGAGAATAGGTACTCATCCAGCTTGCGCTTGTCAGCACCACCGAGGGTTGAGCCTAACCGATTGGCGTCACCTAACACTACATCGAGAATACTGCGTTGATATTGCGCTTGCCTGGCTCGCTTGGCCGGGTCAGCTTCCAGATCGCCAGCGCCGAAAAGCCTTTCAAAGACCGCACGCGGACGGATCTCCGCCGGATTCGGCGACGACGGCGTACGCCAGGAAATGCTATTGCTATAAGCGCAGCTGTAACCGTTGTCGCAGCTACCACCCTGCACACCTTCCTCGCAGCCGAGTTCGAGCGAAGCCAGTTTCGTCTTACCCTGCAATCGCGCGGCCGCAATCTGATCCACCGAGATACCCGCTTGTAAGTCGCGTCCGTTCGTCTTCTTCGGGTGTACGCAAGTAAGGTAGTTAGCTCCGGCGCGGCCATGGTCGCCTGGGCCATCGCCGTGTGCCCGCCCACCATCCTGCGTTAACCCGCCCAGGAACATTACGTCGTCGCGGTAAGGCGCCAACGCCGCCGAGACGCGTGGCAACTCAGCTGGTAACCGCGATGCACCGGACGCTCCCCGAGGCAACCACTGGTCCATCATGATGCCATTCGGCACATACAAGAAGGCCATCCGGCACGGAGAAGTCTTGGTGGCGGCCATCGCCTCTAACAGGGGCAACCCCAACATACCTTGTAACAATCGACGCCGATTGAGTGAATTACCTTGCCGCAAGTTTGCCTCCTCCGCTTTTCCCACGCATTTGAAATGCCGGACTCTTCACAATCTCATTTACCAGTGTAGAGAACTTATAGCCATCTTCACTGATCCGCTTCGTGATCGCTTCCACTGCGGCCCGATCAGTCGTTTCCACCCCACGCCCCAGCGCGTAAGTGAGTAACTTCTCCGTAAGATTCCGCACAAAGAGGCCCGACTGGGCTCTCAAGACTTGCTTCAATTCTTCCGGACCACGAAAAGAAGCACCGCTCGGAAACTTGCCGGAGCTATCGATTAAGAAGTTGCCGTCCCGCTCACGCCACGCGCCGGCGGCATCGAAGTTCTCGAGACCAAAGCCAATAGGATCCATCTGGTCGTGACACACTGCGCAACGGGGATTGGCCCGGTGCTGCTCCAGCCGCGTGCGCAGCGAAGCAGCCGTGCCCAGATTCGCCTCCTGCAAGGCGGGAATGTCGGGCGGCGCGGGCGGCGGCGGAGTACCTAATAAGTTCTCCAACACCCAGCGTCCGCGCAACACCGGCGACGTGCGAGTGGCATAGGAAGACAACGTCAGCACGGAGCCTTGGGTCATCACGCCTCCGCGCCGTCCGTCCGTTAGCGCCACGCGCTCGAACGCCTCGCCATGGATGCCGGGCACGCCATAGTAATGCGCCAGCGGACCGTTCAAAAAGGTAAACCGCCCATCGACAAAGTCGAGCACACTGCGGTCTTCGCGGAGAACGGCGCGCGCAAATAGAAAAGTCTCGCGGCGCATGGCGTCGAGTAACTCGTCGTCCACATTCGGGAAACGAGCTGGATCCGGCTTGCGGCGCTCCATCAGCCGCCAGCCTAACCACTGACCCACAAAGTTCTCGACCATCGCATCGGACTTCGGATGGAGTAACATCCGGCGCACTTGAGCTTCGAGGACCCCAGGCCTACGCAAGCGGCCGCTGTCTGCGGCGAGCATCAATTCGGCGTCCGGCAAACTGCTCCATAAGAAATAGGAGAGTCGCGACGCTAAGTCATGGTCGCTAATGGCCTGAGTTACGGTGCTAGCGGGTTCAGCCCGAAATAGAAAATTGGGCGACATCAGAATCGCCTGCAATCCCACGCGAATGCCCTCGTCAAACGAGTCACCGGCGCTCCGCACCATGGTCGTCAAGCCGGCCAGGGCCGCCAGCTCCGCCTTGGCGACCGGACGGCGATAGGCACGACTAGCCACATTGGCCAGAATCCGTTCGGCGCAAGCGGCCGTCTTTTCGCCGCAAATAAACAGACGCTGGCGGCTTTGAGGCGGCTCGGGCAGCGGGTCGAACACTCCGACGATATCGACATAGTCGATGAATAACTTGCGGCGGCCGTCTAAGTTGACATTGTCCCGGGCATTCGCTAAGTCAGCAAACTCCGGAAACGACGCGCGAAAGGAGTGCTCGCCCGCCTTCACTTTCACCCGGGCAATGGACTCGCCATGAGCATACTGATAGTCGATGTCACCTTGCACCACCTCGGTATAGATCGGCGCGCCATCCAGCGTCATCACCATCTTCACATCCGGATACGACTTACGGCTTTCTTCCAGAATCTCCTGCCGCTCCGCCGTTGTGGCCTTCGCCTTGCGATTCAATTCCGTCAAACGCCGATTGCCGGTCTGGCGGGGGCGGTAGTTGCCCACCCGCATGCGAAACTCGTAAGTCCCGCTTACGGGGAAATCGTAACTGCCGTAAATGGCACCGCGCAGTGAGTAAGCCAAGGCATTCGACGTCGGATCGTCTTGCGACTTCTTCGTCATATAGCGAATCAGCTTGGTGGGCTTCGGTGGCGTGGGATGGCCATAAACCGCCACCGTGGAAAGTTGCTTCGCGGCGGCCATGTACTTCTCCATCAGCAACGAAGAGACGGAGAGGACATCGCCGATATTGTCGAAGCCGTAGCCCGCGTCGTCCAAAGGAAACTCGTCAGCGGGTCGCAGTGAGACGCCCAGCAGGTCGCGGACGGTCTGGTTGTACTCCGCGCGATTGAGGCGCCGCGATGTCACACGGCCCGGGTCGGAACCCGCGGCCGCGCGGCCCGGCTGGCGTTCGATCCAAGCCATCACGGAGGCCACGTCCGCTTGGGGCGGTTGCGGCGAACCAGGGGGAGGCATGCGCCCGGTACTCAGCTTGTCGAGCACCTTGTCCCAAACCGCCGCCGGCGGGTTGACGAGGCTCAGGTTCGCCAGCTTCTGCTCGTCGTTATGGCAGGCCGCGCAGTTCTTCGCCAGAAAGGGCTGCACCCGCTGGCGAAACTCGGCGTCCTGCGCCGCGCCAAGTAGAGCGCTGGCCAGCAGAATCAGTGATGGGAGCCGGTAAGAAATGGCGAAGAACCTCGATATTACTATACATCCTGCGGCTAGCGAGTGAGAGCGAAGGACAGGATGTTGCCCCCGGCGGCAATCGCCACGTATTGCCGGCCCTTCACCGTGTAAGTCATCGGCGAGGCCTTCCAGACTTGTCCGGTGTTAAAGTGCCAGAGGGTCTGGCCGGTTTTGACGTCGGCCGCCGCAA
>JAYVRS010001016.1:0-11356 GCA_043776185.1 Bryobacteraceae bacterium
AGACTAATCCGTACGGCCATACCCTCGCTGATACCGAAGCTCACCGCGTTCTGATACAGCAGCAGATTCAGCACCAGCACCAGACCGCCGCCTAAGTAACCCAGTCCCCAACCCCGCGAAGAAACGGTGTCCCGTTCTTCGGGCGTGGCAATGTCATTCAAGAACGAGTTGTAAATGATGTTGGCACTACCGAACGCCATGTTCGCCAGAATAAAGAGCAGGCCACCCGCGATATAGCGCGAGCCCTCCAGAAAATACATGGCCATGGTCGCCCCGGCACCCAAGTAAGCAAAAAGCCCGAGTAACTGCTTCTTGCGATGGCCATAGTCGGCAATCGCGCCCACGACCGGCAGTAACAATACCTGCCCGATCACCGATGCCGAGATGCAGTAACTCCAAAAGGAGCGTGGCTCAATGCCCACCCCCATCAAATGGATCAAGCCATCGGTGGCCGCGCCGGCTTTCGCCAGCGCCGTGAGATACGGCCCCAGGAAAAGGGTAAGTACCGTCGACGCAAAGGCCGAGTTGGCGAAGTCGTAGAAATACCAGCCGCGCTGTTCACTGCGGCGTTCATTGCGGCGTTCAAGTGCAGCGGGCGTCATTCGCCGCTATTGTCGCAGTAAACTAGGCCTACCAGTCAACGACGCTGCCGTCATCGGCATCATAGGACTCCTGATTCTTCCAGTCGTGCCCAATTTTGTCCGCCATCTGGTTCTCGTCCAGCTCAATCCCCAAGCCCGGCCCAGTGGGCAAATCGAGATAGCCGGTGCGCACCTTAAACGGCTCCTTAATGTAGCCCTCGCCCAACGACACCTGCTCCTGAATCAGGAAGTTCGGAATCGAAGCCGCCAGTTGCACGCCCGCCGCCAGCGAAATCGGCCCCAACGGATTGTGCGGCGCGATGGTCGCGTAATAAGCCTCCGCCATGCCCGCAATCAAGCGGACTTCCGTAATGCCTCCGGCGTGGCACAGGTCCGGCTGCAGAATCGTCGCCGCCTTGCGTTCCAGCACCTCGCGAAAGCCCCATTTGGTGAACACCCGCTCACCGGTCGCAATCGGCAAATGCGTGCTCCGCGCGATATCGGCCATCACATCGTGATTCTGCGCCTGGCACGGCTCCTCAATAAAGTACGGGTTATATGGCTCCAAGCCTTTGATCAACAGCTTGGCCAAGGCCGGCGAGATCGCGCCATGAAAGTCGATGCCGATGTCGCACGAATCACCCACCGCTTTGCGCATCGCCGCGAACCGCTCCACCGCATAAGCCACCTCCGCCGGCGACTCCAAATAACGGGAAGGACGCCGCTTGGCCGGGCCCGTCTTAAACGCCGTATAGCCCAACTCCATCTGCTTCTTCATCTGATCCGGCGAACCGGAATGAGCATAAACCCGCACCCGATTCCGCGTCGGCCCGCCCAGCAACTCATACACCGGCACTCCGAGCGCTTTGCCCTTGATGTCCCACAATGCCTGATCGATCCCGGAAAGCGCGCTCGTCAAAATGGGTCCGCCGCGGTAGAAAGCGTGACGGTAAATCGCCTGCCAGTGATGCACCACGGCGCGCGGATCTTTGCCGATCAAGTAAGGCTCAATCTCCTTCACCGCTGCCTGGCACGTCAGCGCCCGGCCTTCCGTAATCGGCTCGCCCAACCCGATAAAGCCCGCGTCCGTATGGATCTTCAAGAACATCCACCGCGGCTTCACCAGAAACGTCTCCAGCTTGGTGATCTTCATCTTTTCCCGAGGCTTTACCGGCGCATTCTTGGCCACCTGGGTCTGGGCGGCGAGCGGAATCGCCGCAAAGGCGGTCGCTAGCACGGCGCGCCGATTCATCGCCTGATGGCGAACCAATTCACGATTCGGGAGATCCATAAACGCTAACCTATCACATGCCAACGATCATCAAGCCGCTCTCCCAGTGGCGGCTGGTAAATCGGTTCCACACCACGCGCGCTCGGCCTTCCTGGTTCCCGATCACAAACTCCACCTCAAGCCCCGCCGACAACTCGCCACTCGCATGCGCCACCCGGAAGCCGGTGGAGCTACGGTCCATCAACCGGCCCTCCACATGCTGCCCTTCGACGCGCAGCCACACGTCGCCGTGGGCCGGATGACGAATGCCGGCGCGCCGTTCCGGCCACTTCTCGTTATTGGCCGACTGTTTCCAAGCCATATGCCTTCAACTTCCGTCCCAAAGTCTTCGTCGAAATTCCTAACAGCCCCGCCGCCCGGCCATGATGGTTACCCGTTTCCTCCAGTGCCCGATGGATCGCCTGCCTCTCCAGCGCGTCCAGGTTATGCGGGCGCTCATCCAACGTATTGCCTGGCGTCGAGGCCGAGGGTAACTGCAACCGCGCGGCGCTAATCCGGCCATCGTCGATCAGCAAAGCCGAGCGCGACAGCACGTGCCGCAGTTCACGGATGTTTCCCGGCCACGGATACTGACGCAGCCGCACGCGCGCGTCCTCCGTCAGAATAGTGCCGGGATAGGTGCGTTTCAGATGCTGATCCGCCAGCGCGTCGATGTCCTCAGGCCGTTCCCGCAGGGGTGGCACACGCACTTCCATGCCGCTCAATCGATGGAAGAGATCATGGCGAAATCGCCCGGCACTGATCATCTGCTCCAGATTCTGATTGGTGGCGGCAATGATGCGAACATCGGCCGAGACCTTGCGCGTGCCACCCACCCGATAGTAAGGGACATGGTCCAGTACACGCAGAAGCTTAGCTTGTAACTTGCCGTCCAGCTCCCCAATCTCATCTAAGAAAAGCGTGCCTTTGTCAGCTAACTCAATCAGCCCGGGCTTACTGCCCAGCGCCCCGCTGAATGCGCCTTTCTCGTAGCCAAACAGCTCGCTCTCCATCAAGTGTTCCGGAATCGCGGCGCAATTGATATCCACCCAGTCACGCCCCGAGCGCAGCGAGAAATGGTGAATGGCCCGGGCGATCACTTCCTTGCCGCTGCCGCTTTCGCCCGTCACCAGAACGGCTTCACTGGTGCGCGCCACGCGCCGCACCAGTTCCAGCAAGCGACGCATCGGTTCGCTCGCAAACAGGGCTTGGACGCCCAGTAATTCCCAGGTTTCAGTTTCAGGCATACGCAGGTATGCTCTGCTTTTCGGACAAAGTGTCCGTAGTGTGAGGACAATTAGTCCCCAAAGTCAGTCGGTCGAGTAATTCACTTCCAAACGCTTTACCGCCCGGCTCGCCACATACAACACCAGGGCCGTCACGCCCAGCAATCCGAGCATCGCCCACACCGCCGGCGCAGGCTCGGCCGGTGCCAGCAGCAGCCGCATCACGGCCGGCATGTCTTTGTCGGTGGGCGGCGGCAGCGGACAAAGCGATTGCAGATAGTAGAGGACGCTCAGCTTCTGCAGCAACGCCGGCAAGAAGCCGTTGATCGACTCCCACAGCAGAATCACGGCTGCCGGAATAATTGGGTTCCGCATTAGCAACCCGGCGGCCAGAAATACGCTGCCATAGCCTACGCAACCCAGCACGGCCGCGGTCGTATACCAGAATAAATGGCTCAACCCGGCGCCCTGCCAAAACGCCTGCACATCAGCCGGATCCAGCGCCCATAACATCGCAAAGAATGTCAGAATGGTGCCTACGCCAAAGATCACGGCCGAGGCCACCAACCCCGCACCGTACTTACCCACTAACAGCACCTCCCGCCGGACGGGCACCAAGAACCAGAAGTGCAAAGTCTTATCCAACATCTCGCCGCGAAATAAATTCATGAAGATGCCCAAGCACCCAAAGAAGATCGCCAATCGTAGATAGAAATATTGGAATACTCCCGCAAACACTTGGCTATTCTCTTCGAGCGTCGCCAGCGTTTGTTCCTGTTTAGTCTTCAGCACGTCGTTCACGAAATGGAAGTCATAACGCCGTTGCCCATCGAAGTACTGCAAGTGGCGGTGGCGTTCCTGAATGCGCTCACCATCTTCGCCACGCTGGCGCCGATTGAATTCGCTATCCTGCACTGGCGGACCCAGTCGTGTCCGCACATCGGTATCCCGCTCGCCCGCCTGCACGCTTTCCAGTAGCGCGCGATCGGTAATGTGCGAGCTCCAACGCTGCCGCTTCCACTTCACGTCGAGTCCATGCACGATGAAGATAATGGCCGGAAACAGCGCCAGCAGATACACCCAAAGTCCCCGCCGCGAAAGAAAGGCCTTACGCACTTCCAGCCGCGCGATCGTCAGCACTTGCCGGGCCCAGAGTTCCATCTAGCGTCCGCCCCCAATCAGATATTCGTAAAGTGAATCGACATCGGCGTCCGCCTGCACAATACTCTCAATGTTTTCGCCACCCAGCACGATCCCGTTGAGTAAGTGCGAGAAGCGCTCGCGGCTGCGAGTAAGTACTAATAATCCCAAACGATCGGCATGCAACCGGACCTCAGTAATATGGTCCTCCGCAAAGAGCAACGACGCCACGCGCGCCGCATCCGAACAACGAATCAGAAATTGACTCGGATGTTCCGTCATCTCCTCGCGGACATTGTGAATCTGTCCCTCGGCGATGATCGAGCCATTCGAGATCAGAATCACCTGGTCCGAGATGACATCCACTTCCTGCAACACATGGCTCGATAGAATTACATGCTTACCCCGCGCGGCAAACTCACGAAAAAGCGCAATGGTCTCGGCCCGCACCAGCGGGTCGAGACCATTGAGCGGCTCATCCAAAATCAATACGTCCGGCTCATGCGCAATCGACTGTGCCAGGCGAATGCGCTGCCGCATACCCTTCGAATACCCAGCCACCTTACGATGCGCCGCGTCGCGCAAATTCACCCGGTCAATCGCTTTCCAGGCGCGCTCGTCCGCCTCGGCACCGAGAAAGCCGTGTAACAACAAGCCCGCCGAGACAAACTGATAACCCGTGTAACCGCGCGGGGCCGCGTCAAACTGCGTACAGTAACCAGTCGACCGCATCAGATGCTCCGCGTCCCGGGGCGACAAGCCGCGCACCGTGATCGTTCCCTGGTCGGCATGAATTAAGCCGCACATCAGATTCATCAACGTCGTCTTGCCACTGCCATTCGGACCCACTAGACTGGTAATCCCCGGCGGCACGTTCAGCGAGACACGATTAACTCCCAACACCTCGCCATAGAACTTCGACACGTCCTTGAAGATGATTTCGTTACTCACTTCACCACCTCCACCGGACGCAGCTTTCGTTCCAGCACTATCAGCATCAATCCGCAGAAACCGATTAACGCGAACGCGCAGGTCAACAGGGCCGGTTCCGACTCCTGAGGCTCGTCAATACCCATCATGGCCGCCCAGAGGCGCCCCAATAGGTACAAGGGATTCAGCAAACTACCCGCTGAATCGCGGAAGATCGCATTGATCATGCTAGCCGCGCCGGCCAGCACAAAGAAGAATCCCAGCACTAACGCTCCGGCCACGACGCGCCACTTCACCCACGCCGAACTCGCCAGAGCCACTAGGCTCGTCAGTAACACCAGCATCAGAAAACCTACAAATACCGCCACGCCCAGGTTCCAATACTTCGCGAGCCAATCGGTGCCCGCCATGCCCACTTGCATGCCAAAGATAGCGAGACCCGGAATCCAGGTAATCGCCGATAACATGCCGCCCAGCACCATCAAGCGCGCCAAAACATATTCCCACCGGGACATCGGCCGCGAAAAATAGAGCGGCAGCGCGTTATTGGCCAGATCGGGTGCAATCAACCCCGGCCCCGTCATCGCCGCCAAGCCAATCGCAAAGACTGACTGCACGCCCATGAAGACGCTGAAGAACTTCCCATCCACCGCCAGAAAGCGTTGAAATCCCTGGCCGAATCCAGCGAGTAACTCGGTGTGATTAGCAATGTAAATGAAAATGCCACAGAGCAGCGGCCAGAAGGTGGCCGCGATCAACACCGCAATCACCAATCGTTGCGACATCAACCGGCTCCAGCTATAGCGCGGTAACACCATCAGCCGCTCCCAAGCCGAGGTCCGCGGGCCTTCGTAACGCTGATAGCCACGTTTATAGACGGCCATGAGTGACCTCCCCTGCGGCGACAGGCAATGGCGGTGGCTTAGTCGCATCGCCTGGCGTCGCCCGAATGTGGCCGACGGCCTTTAAGAAGATCTCTTCAAGCGTGTCGCGCCGGTAAGTCAACTTACGCACCTGTAACTGCCGCTCGGCCGCCACGCGCCATAAGGCCCCAATCTCCACGCCCGCCGGCAAAACGATGCGCCAACGACCCTCACCTTCATCCACGCCGGCTGCTCCCAAAGACGCGAGCGCCGCCGCAAAATCCGGGGCCGCACCCACTAACTCCAGTTCCACAAACCGCCGGTTCGAACGCCGCTCCTCTTCCAGATTCGCGTGATGAACGATCTGCCCATCCTGCAAAATCAGCACTTCGTCACAAGTCTCCTCCACATCATGCAGTAAGTGGGAACATAAAAGGACATTCATCTTGTGCGTCGCCTTGATCTCGTGAATCAGCGTCAACATCCGCAGCCGCGCCGCCGGATCCAGCCCATTAGTCGGCTCATCCAGAATTACCAGCTCCGGCCCGTGGATAATCGCCTGCGCCAGCTTCGCCATCTGCTTCATGCCGAGCGAGTAAGTACCCAGTTGCCGGTAACGCGCCTCGCCCAAACCCACGTGGAACAGCGTCTCGTGCGCCTTCTCCAGCGCCGCGCCGCGCGGCATGCCGGATAACTCGCCCATCATCCGCAGAAAAGCCACCGCGGTCATGTTAGCGATGAAAGAATCATTCTCCGGCATGTAACCCAGCCGGGCGCGCACTTCCTTGGGCTGCCGATGGCAGTCAAAGCCAAAGAGCTTGGCGGTGCCAGACAGCGGAGCGTGAAAGCCCAACATCGTCTGGATCAGCGTCGACTTACCGGCCCCATTGGGCCCCAGCAGTCCAATCGCTCTTCCGCCGCCACCTTCCCCAGAAATGCCAAGCCGGCAGGAGAGCCCTTTCAGGATCTCCCGCCGGCCGAGTTGAACACGTAGACTGTCGAGTTCGAGTACCGGAACCATGCTTACAATTGTGCCCTTTTCTCTCGGAGCCGGACCGCCGGTGCCTGACCCGCCGGTGCCTGACGCGTCTGATTGCCCTGGGTCGCCCCGGCCAACAGCATGTCGAACAACAGGCCCGTAATTCGGTTACGACTCGCCGCACCAATTCGTTCCGTCTCTCCGTTAATTAATATCAGCAACGGCTCGCGGCTCTGTAACAGCGTGGCCAGTTGGCCGGTAACCACGGTCGACAGCAGCTGCCGCACCGATTCGCTCGTGTTAATCCACAAGAAAGCTGATTGATGCACGCCAGCGCCGGTCGGCAACTGACTACGGAACTTCGCCGAACGCACCAGTGGGAAGCCCCCAGCGCGCGTCTGGATGGCCCGCACTAATGTGGCCCGGTCCGTGCCAAACAGCAGATAGCCGCGGTCGTAAGTCATCTGCAGAGTTACGGCGGCTGACACGGAGTGGCGCAGCGTCGTCCACGTCCGCCCGGACGCCGTCTCCGTCGCGATAACCAGTTTGTCGGTGGTCGATTCGCGGTTGAAAGCTTCGACAAACCGTCGCAACGATTCGTCCAGCGACGCTTGGCGATAGACTTCAGCCGCCACAATCCAACCTGGGATCGGTAAAGTCGGCGTCTCGACCGCATAAGCATAATCGGTGCCCAGCGCACCCATGATGTCGTTCGCAAAATTGACGCCCGTCTTTTGTTCAAACTCGCGCAGATGGCTAATCGTCTCCGGAGCCATCTTCGAAAGCGTATCCATCAGCGAGTCAAATAGCTGCCGCGGATTGCGCGTGGTCAGCGACCCGGCGATCAGCGCTTCGGACGAAATATATTCGCCCGCTGCCGTCGCCGCCGGAGAAGCCAACCAACTTGCCAAACCCTCGCGCTGCCCATTAAAAGTAAGCAAAGCCGAGTTCTCGTTGGCGCTGCCCACTGACTTCTGCTCTAAGAACAAGTGCCGCATTCGATTCGCTCCCGAGGCCAGTAAGCCCGCCTGCGAGTGCAGGTTAGTCCCCGCACGCAACACAGCCTGCTCGACATTCACCGCAATCAACCAACCCGCGCCCTTGGTGTAGCGCGCCCGGATCTCCGTGCCGAAAGGCGTCGTGCCCAGCTTCGCCGCCGCCGTCTCCACCGCAGCCAAGCTAGCGGCGTCCGCCGACAGCATCGCGTAACGATCATTTACCGTGTAAGCCGGCTTATGCGCCATGCCCGCGAAGGTCTGGTCGAGCTTGGCCGATAGCGCCGCGCGCTGCCCCGCCTTCACGCCCATCGCCATCATGTGGTGCATGCTGGTCCCATCGAAAGTCAGCGCGAATACCATCTCATCGCCGATCAAAGGGGTCACGGTTTGTAACATGGCCAGATGCTTTTTCATCTCCACCTGGGAAGCTGCGGTCCACCACTCGTTCAACACCGGGCTCTCCTTGGCCCGCGCATCGATCATGCCCATCGTCTGCTCCACCGTGTTACCCAGATTCGGCACCGATCCGTAAACTACCGTACTTGCCGGCAAATAGGCGAGTAACTGCGGGTCAGTCCGCAGAGCCGGTGACGGCAAAGCCGCCACTCTCTGCTCAATCACCGCTAACTCCGCCAGTAGAGTGATATATTTCTGAGCGTCCGCACTCCAAGCCACCGCTTCGGCGGGAGTAACTGCGGCCAACGCTTCGGAAGTCGCCGCGTGCTCGCCCGGCTTGAGTAAGTGGCCCCCGCCAGCCTGATCTACCTGCACCGCACCCTCGATCACTGTCACCAGCGACCCTTGCATGCCCGCGCTAACCCCAAATACCGTGCCCTTCACGGAAGTAACTGAGTCATTCGTGGCCACCCGTAAATGGCCGCGCCGCTGCTTCGCCGCCTGGATCAGCACGTCGCCGCGCTCCAGATGTACCGTCTGCCCGCTCCACGCCGCCGTCACATATAACTCAGACCGCTCGTTCATTTCGAGCTGCGACCCATCCGCTAAACGAAGCCGCGCCCGCGTACCCCGGCCCGAGCGCACAATGTCGCCCTCGCCGATTCCGTCGCCCACTCTCAGCGTCTGGCCATCCATCCGCACTAACTCACCCGAACCCATCGCCACGGTCGCCCGCGCGCCCGACGGCGCCATCCAACGGTCCAGCGGTTCGCGCGCCGCCCACACCGACAGCGCCGCCACCGAAGCCGCGATCGCCCACTTAGCGAAAGCCGACATCCGGCGCGCCGCCATCTGCGGCATTGCGATCACCCTCGGCCGCTCGCCGGTCATCTCGCCATAGAGACCCCGGCAAACGGCGCAGCGGCTCAGATGGTCTTCCACCAACAGCCGTCGCGTCTCTTCCAGCGTCCCGGCCGTATATTGGGCCAGCTCCGGGCGAAACTCCGCGCAGGCCGGGCTCATGTTCAGCTTCGCCCGCACCCGCTCTTTGGCCTCAGCCATCTCTCGCGGAGCATCCGAAGCATTGATCTCATTCAACAAATGGTCAAACTGTTCGTCGTTCATCATATGATCCTTTCTTCAGCTCCCCAACTTCACTTTTAATGACTCTCGAATGCGATGAAGGCGCACCGCAATCGTCGTCTTTTCCAAACCATACATCTCGGCGATTTCCCCGTTCGCCAAACCCTCGATATAGCGCAGCACGAACATCTCGCCGTCCCGCGGCTCCAGCGTCGCAATCGCCTCGCGCAGTTGCTGCTTCAACTCCGCCGAACTCTCCTGCTTCAACCGGTCGGGCGTCTCCGAAATCGATTCCTGCCGCCACGTCTGACGCCGGCGCACAATGTCGATCGCCGCGTTCGCCGCCGCCCGGCGCAGAAACCCTTCCGGCGTCCGCAGCGGATCCAGAGGATCCTCCCGCTTCAGCACGCGCAAAAACACCGTCTGCAGTACATCTTCGGCATCCGCCGTCGATCCGGTGACGCGCAGCGCCGTCCGGTAAACAGTGTCCGAGTAACGGGAGTAGAGATCGCCTAATTCAGGGGGCATGGCCTGTATTGGATTGTCGGCTATTGCAAGGGTCGCCATCATGAGTCCTTCACCAAGCTATACGCGGCGTTGGTGTGGATTATTACAAAAGCCCGCGCCGCTTGAGCCGTTTTTGCTCCTGCAGCTCGAATTTTGGCAGCAAACGAGCCTCAATCCAGGCGAACGCCGCTGGCAAGCCATTCAACACGTAGACTCGCCCAAGTTCGGCCTCCACCTCACTCGGTTCCCCAAACGAAGCCAAAAACTGATTCGAAGTCATCCGCACGCACTTCTCCCCATCCAGCTTGCCGTCCTCGCGCAGGATCTTTTCGCGAACGTAGAGGCTCAAGACGGCATCGCCAATCCAGGCCTCTTGTAAAATTTGCTGACGTTTGCTGGTCTGGGCCACCCTAACAGCTTAGCTTCCGCCAGCGGCAGGGGACATCTTTCAGCAAGTCCGTCGCACTCAGAAACGCGGGAGTCACCTCGCGTGACAAGCAATTTTGCACCAGCACCCCCGTGGCGCGGCAATAGGCGTCCTGAAACAGCTCCGAACAAATAGTGGCTTCCGGCGTGCCCGAATCTTTGGGAGCCTTGCGCTGATACCGGGCGAAACCACCGCCCTTGGCCAGTTTGCCCAACTGGCTGGCGTGCCCCAGGTCGTAGGGGTCGTCGAGCCGAGTCGCAGAGAACAGGGCGGTCCGCCAGCCATTCTCCCGGTCAAGGTACTGCTCATTGTGCCAGCCTCGGCGAACCCGCAACACGCTGTGCAGCATGCAGTCCAGCAGGTTCCCCACGCCGACACCCGCCCTTGTCGCCTCGCAAGTGAGAAACCACTCCCCCAGGTACACGGCCGCATGAGTCCACCGGGCGTCCTGCGGCAGATAGCCGCCCTCCCCTTGCGCATAGCTGATTCCCCGCATCAACGGGTTCAATTTTGAATGGGGCGAAGACAAAACAAGGTCGCCCGGCTGCAACGCGTCCAGGTCCAGCACATGCCCCACCTTACGAATTTCCGGCCGCATGGGATGGGCTGAAGAAAACAGTTCCGGATGCACTTCTCGCGCCTCGATGTTTCGCGCGTCAAGGACATGCTGCATGAAACTAATTAGCGTTCGATTGGACGAATGATTTTGTCGATATCGCAAACATAACGGTCACCAGAGTGTCGCCGTTTACGGTGAATTCTACCGGGACGTCGTCCGATAACCCAATCTCTTCAGGATATTGACCGCCGTAGCCCGCGATCTGAGAAAAAAGAAATGGCCACAATCGGTCCTTTTCAGGATCAGCAATATATCCCATTCCCAGAGATTCCACGATGCGGTGAATGTGCCCTTTTCTAGTCTCGATCACGGTAATTCACAAGTTACCACACCAAAC
>JAYVRS010001017.1:0-3295 GCA_043776185.1 Bryobacteraceae bacterium
GCTATGACGTCACTTTTTCACCCATCACCCCGCTCCCCACTGAAATGCATTAACCCTGTTCCTCCAACGACTTAGTAGGAGGAATTTTCTAGGGAACGGAAGTGGGAGCCGAAAGAGTAGGTGCTACTCTTATTTCTCCCAGCGGAGGCCGACTCGCCAGAGGCGGGGGGGGCCGATTTGGGCGGCGGGCGTAAAGCCGGTGAGGTATTCGCGGTCGAGAATGTTTTCGACGGCGGCGTGGAGGGCTAGCCGGCTTGTGAGTTGTTGGCGCACGACGCCTTGGACGGCGGCGTAGCCGGGTAGTAGCTGGGTATTACGGTCGTCTTCGAATTGAAGCGAGGCCGAGCGGACGCTGGCGGTGGCGGAGGTTCGACGCCAATTCCAAGTGAGCTGGCTGGAGCCCTGGTGGCGGGCGACTTGGGGAATGCGGGGTCCGGTGGCGAAGCGGGAGTCGACGAAAATGTAGGAGCCATCCCAGCGGAAGGCGCCGAACTGATGGCGCAGGTCGACTTCGATGCCACGGCTCAAGGCGGAACCGGCATTGCGGCGCTGACGGGTAATAAGCGCGGGCGTGGTGCTGAGCGTGACGTTGGTGATGATCTCGTTCAAGTCGCTGCGGAAGAAGGTGACCCCAGCGCGTGACTTTTCACCCACCCAATCGCCACCAAACTCGGCTCCGAAAATCGTCTCGGGACGCAGGCCGGTGTTGCCCTGGGTGGTGGTGTTGCCGGCGCGGAATTCGCGATAGAGCTCGTTTAAGGTAGGGGCGCGGAAGGCGCGGTAGACCGAGCCGCGGGCGCGCCACTGGCCCCGGCCGTAGGTGAGGCCGGCGCTGGGTGAGAGAAACTGCGAGCGATTGTTGAGACCGGTCAATTGCTCGCGCACACCCGCGAAGAGGCGCAGGTCTTTGTAGCGGAAGTCGGTTTGGCCGAAGACGCCGCGTTGATTGATGGTGCCGCCGCCACGGCGCACGCCGGTAGGGTTCAGGAAGTCGAAGCTCGTGCCGTTGACGCGGTTGAAGTCGCCGCCGAAGACGCCATTCCACGTCGATGAGCTATGGCGGTAGACGCCGGAGCCGCCCACGGCTTCGGCGGGAAGGCTTTGCCGGAAAGTGAGGGTTTCCGTGTTGCGGGTGGCCGCGAGCGCCGAGAAGCCGGCGCGGTATTCCTGGCTTTGATAGAAGCCCGTGACGGCGAGCGAATCGTTACTCCATTGGCGGGCGTAATTGCCGGCGAGGCTGCCAATCGAGGTGGAGTTGGTCTGGAGGGGCGTACCGTTGGCCCGATCCTCGGCAATGACATCGAATTTTAAGCCCGCGCGATGCGCGCCGCGCGTGTAGTCGACACGGGTATCACCGGTGACGAACTCGACGTTGGCGGGCGTATCGATGCGGCCGCGAATGCGCTGCGGCACGATGTAGTAGCCATCGAAGCGAAAGGCGCGGGCCTGGGCGCCGAAGCCCCAGTTGCCGAGCCGATCCCAGTAGCCAGCCGAGGGCATCACCTGGCCACGATTGCCACCTTCGATGGCTCCGTAGTAGTGGCGGGCGTCGATGGGCTTGGAGAAGAGGGCGATGGAACCGGACATGGCGCGATCACCGAAGACGGAGGTGCTGGCACCGCGGGTGAGTTCGATTTGGTTGACGGATTCGGGGGCAACGCGGGTCCAATAGACCCAGCCGCCAAAGGGGTCGTTTAAGGGTACGCCGTCCCAGAGAACGAGGGTGCGGCTGGCCCCGGTGGAGCCGAGTCCGCGCAGGGAGATGCCTTGGGTGGTGGGGTTGGCGACCAGCCCGGAGGAGCGGCGAAAGAGGGAGAATCCCGGCACTTGGCGCAGGCGATCATCGAGGTTGATGCCAGGGATAGCTTGCAATTCCGGCGAGCCCAGGATCGTCATGGAAGCGGGCGCTTCGGCTTTTACGTTGCCTACGACGGTGATTTCCGTCTTAACGCGCTCAGGTTCAGCAGTCTTATCCGCTGGCGCTTGAGCGATCAGAGGCAGCGTGAGGAACAACATCGCGACGAAACGTAACTTCAAGGGGTGGTGCATCTTCTGTGGAGCCGGTAGTGGAGGATTCGGTGGAGCCAGGGACGAGGGGCTCGACCAAAGCCAGATACTTGAGGATAGTATAAACGTCGCCGTCGGCGGGGGTGGACAAATCGACCCGTTGGGTGCGCAGACGGATGCGGGCCCCGCGTTGGCTGAGGTTCCAGGCGAGGAAGGCGCAGCCTTCGATGGCGTGCTCAAACCAGGCGTCGAAATCGTCGCCACGGCGTTCGAGATCGAGCGTGAGTTGGACCAGCGGATCTTGAGTTTGGATAAACTCGCGTACCTGCAAACTGCCGGTATGCGCGGTGGACTTCCAATCGACGCGGCGGGCACTTTCGCCATATTCATAGGGGCGCAGGCGATAGAAATCGTCACCCCGTCCGCGACGGTGGGCGGTCAATTCGCCTTCGAGTTTGCGGAAGAGGTCCTCCCATTCGGGCTTCGGTTGGATGGAGGGATAGACCACCACTTCGCCGCCCAGGGAGACGGGCAGCCGCCGTTCGGTGAAGCCGAAGGGGAAGGCGGTGGTGAAGAAGAAGCGATTATCACGGAAGAGTCCCCGGTGGGGGAACTCGACTTTGACGCTGGATTCATGGGTAGCCCCGGCGGCAATGACCGGATAGTACAGCGAAAGAGGCATTTGCTCGGTGCTTTCGGCGCGCAGGTGAATCGAAAATGACGACATCCAGGTCTTGTTGTTCACCACTTTGACGCGCGCGACAATCGGCTGTTTGGCGGCGATGTGTTCGGGGAGGGTGAAGGCGAGGTCGAGCCGGTAGAGGCCCAGGCGGCTGAAGACGCCGGAGATGAGGAAGGTGGAGATCAGCAGGGCGAGCAGCAGAAAGAGGAGGTTATTGGCCGAGAGAAAGGCCGCCAGACCCACCAGAATTATGACTAGCGCGAAGGCGAGGCCGAGCAGGGTGACGCGTTGGCGGATGCCGCCGCTCCAGAAGTGACGCAGGCGGGCCCAGAGGGGCGACCCGGCGAGGTCGGCGCGTTTCAAAAGATCACCGAGGTACTCCAAGTCCGAATCGTGTCACAATGGGCGACCAAATGTCGAGTATCAACAAGTCGGGCGTGGGCCTCAGCCGGTCCTTGGGTTTGCGCGAACTGGTGTTCATGGGGCTGATCATGATTCAGCCGACGGCCCCGATGCCGATCTTCGGCGTCGTCTTTAACGAAGCGCGCGGCCATGTGGTGAGCGCGATTCTGGTGGGAATGCTGGGCATGATGTGTACGGCCTATT
>JAYVRS010001018.1:0-3286 GCA_043776185.1 Bryobacteraceae bacterium
GCGGGTCTTGTTTCGGTCTCTACGGGATGGGTCGCCTTTCAAACCGGGCGGCTGGAATCGTTTATCCCGGCTGGCGCCGCCTGCCGCACGCGTCGACAATTAGGCCCCAGCCTCCCTTATTTCACCGATGCCTCCGCAGCCTTCACTGCCGCGATCGTCCGTTGGGAACTTACTCACGAGTTAGAGGGCTTGCTCAGGTCGGCGCGGCGCCGCGATGCGATTACCATTTGGCACTTACTCCAGCGGACCCAGGGCACAATGCCTCGCCGCCAGGTGGCGCAAAGGCTGGTCGCGTTGGTGCCAGGCGTCGACGCCGCTGGTCTCGAACGCGGCGATCCTGCGGCCATTACGCAGGCTTGGAATGCCCTGGGGCTCGGGTCCGTGGAGTGGTGGCGAGCGTGGAAACATCCCTGGGCTGCCTGAAGCGGCTCAGCTTGGCTACACTAGTAGTTTCCTCATGCAAGCAGGTATTGTCGGTCTCCCCAACGTGGGTAAATCCACGCTATTTAACGCGCTCACCAAGTCTCGCAAGGCTATGGCGGCTAATTATCGCTTCTGCACCATCGAGCCCAACGAGGGCGTCGTCACGGTGCCCGATGATCGGCTAGCCGTACTCAGCAAGCTCTCCGGCTCCGAAAAGCTGGTGCCCGCCGTCTTCCAGTTCGTGGACATTGCCGGTCTGGTGGCCGGGGCCAGCAAGGGCGAAGGACTGGGGAATCAGTTCCTGGCCCACATTCGCGAAGTAGATGCCATCGTTCAAGTAGTGCGCTGTTTCGAGAATTCGCAGATCGAGCATGTGATGGATACCGTCGATCCCGTTCGCGATATTGAGGTGGTCAATACCGAACTGATCCTCGCCGATCTCGACTCCCTGGAGAAACAAAAAGGCAAGTTGCCCAAGCTCGCCAAAGGCGGTGACAAGCGGGCCGCCGCCGCGCTAGAACTCATTCCGCGCTTGGAGCCGCATCTCTCGTCCGGCAAGTACGCCGTCACCCTCGACATGACGCCCGAAGAACAGGCGGTCGCCAAGACGTTCTTCCTGCTCACCAATAAGCCTACGATTTACGCCTGCAACGTCGCCGAAGGCGACTTGGCTGACCCCGAGGCCAACCCTTTTGTGCAGCAAGTCCGAAAGTATGTCGCTGACCATCACGAGACCACCGCCGTGGTCGTCTCCGCCGAAATCGAATCCGAACTGGTGATGCTGGATCCGGCTGAGGCTCAGGAGTATCTCAATGATTTGGGAGTTACTGAATCGGGCGCGGGCAATCTGATTCGCGCGGCCTATCACATTCTGGGTCTGCGCACTTACTTGACTACCGGCGTAAAGGAAACGCGTGCGTGGACGATTCGCGCCGGTTGGAAAGCGCCCGCCGCCGCTGGGGTGATCCACTCCGACTTCGAAAAAAGTTTCATAAGTGCGGAGACCATCGCTTACGACGACTTAGTCACGCTGGGCTCATTTGCCAAAGCGCGCGACGTAGGTAAGCTGCGCACGGAGGGCAAAGACTATGTCGTGCAGGATGGGGATGTGATGGAGTTCAAAACCTTCGTATGATGCGGCGTACTTTCATGGCCGCCTCGGCTGGGCTAGCCTCTGCTCAAGCCCCTCCTAAGAAGATTGCCGCTATTATTACTGAATATTGGCTCGGTTCCCACGCCGATGTCGTCGTCGGTAAGTATCTCGAGGGATACAACCAGGATGATCGGCCTCCTTACCCTCGCTCGAAGATCGTCTCCCTGTTTACGGAGCACGTGCCCGCTCGGGATATGAGCCGCGAGCGGGCCAAGAAGTACCACGTGCCGATTTTTCGCACCGTGCGTGACGCACTAACCTTGGGCGGCGACCGGTTGGCCGTCGACGGAGTGTTACTCATCGGCGAACACGGCGAGTATCCGGTGAACGAGAAAGCCCAGACGCTCTATCCGCGGTTTGATATGTTTCTCAAGATTACCGATGTCTTTCGCGAAAGTAAGCGCGCGGTCCCGGTCTTTAACGACAAGCATCTTTCCTTCGATTGGCGGCAAGCCCAGCGCATGGTGGAGATCTCGCGTGAGTTACACTTTCCCATGCTGGCCGGGTCCTCGGTTCCGGTGGCGCAGCGCATTCCGGCCGTGGATGCCCCGTTTGGCGTGAAGCAGATACACGCGGTCGCGATATCTTACAGTGGTCTGGATATTTATGGCTTTCATGTCCTCGAAGCGCTGCAGTGCCTGACGGAACGCCGCCATGGTGGCGAAACCGGAGTCCGGGCCGTGCAATGCCTGCAAAATCAGGCCTGCTGGGACTTTATCGCGAACAACGGTTGGGTGTCGGCTCTTTTTGAACAGGCACTGACTCGAAGTAATACTCGTAAGTCCGGCACCCCGCAGCAATTGGTGAAAGAGCCGGCCGTGTTTATTGTCGATTACTCGGATGGATTGAAGGCCGCCGCGTTTCTCATGACGGGCTTGGTAGAAGACTTCACGATTGCCATCGATCTCGAAGGCCAATCCGCGCCCTTCACCACGCTGATGAACTTACAAAACAACCGGCCACATCATCATTTCGGCACCCTGGTGAAGAACATCGAAGAGATGTTTGAAACCGGCCGGGCACCCTATCCGGTGGAGCGCACCATGCTCACCAGCGGCATTCTGGACTTTGGTCTCGAGTCACGTTTTCGAGGGTATATTAAGCTCGATACGCCCCAGTTAGCCAGTGTCCGCTACCAGACTAACAGGGCCTCGCATTTTTCCACCAAGGGTTGGGGCCCGGATGGCAAGCGCCTCGACTAAAACTATATATTTTATGAAGTGTCGTTACTGTTCTAGTGACGGGGGCGGTTGGGCTGGCTTTTGAAGAGCGCAGTTTCTCTATTAATAGAACCAGTCCCTTGGCTGAAGGAAGGTCGGAGCATTAGCCCACCGTTACACGGAGGATAGCCCTTCCTCGCCCCTTTGGCCCGCGCCCGCGGCGGGTGATTGGCTGCCTGCCGTCGCGGTGGGAGCGACTCACTGAGCGATGAGAGAGGTGAGCGAGCGCCATTGCTGGCTGGTTTTTCGATATCACTACCCTCATCTGCGGCAGCCGGCTACCCGCAAAAGACTTGAGAGGAATGGCTCGCGAAATCCACTTATAGGTATGAAGACTTTTGTGTTTCGAGGTGGCGATGCGGCCTCCACGTGATTTTCGACCGCAGCAGCTCTATGGCGTGACCCAACGGGGCAATCAAGGTCAGTGGGTTTATCGGGATGATCAGGATTTCCAGAAGGCGCTGGATTTGATGGCGAAGTATTCGGCTCG
>JAYVRS010001019.1:0-3285 GCA_043776185.1 Bryobacteraceae bacterium
CCTCGTAGACGCTGGCCGGTCCTCCGGAAATGATCAAACCGCGATTGTGCCGAAATGTTTCCGCCGGGGCATCGCACGGAAATACATTGGCATAGATCCCCAACTCGCGGATGCGGCGGGCGATGAGATGGCAATACTGTCCCCCCGTGTCGAGGACGCTGACTTGCGCTTGTTCCAAATATCAGATTAGCGCGGCCCGCCCGCCACCGCCAAACAAAGGTACTGGACATTGGTGGGGGCGACGGTTCCTTGACATCCTTCGCCGGATGCGTCAGTCTAAATTTCTTGGGACCATTCCGCCAAAGCTGAGGTTTCGCTCGACGTTTGGGAGTTGTCAATATGAGGCAACCAGACGGCAGTCAGAGCCCGCTAGCGGCTGATTTGGTTCCGTATGCGGCAATCGAGTCAACAATCCGGTGAACATCCTCTTCGGCCTTTTCGTCCAGCAACAACCCAGCCAGCTCCTGAGCTTTTTGCCCATGGTGCTGATCATGGTCGTTTTTTATTTCCTGCTGTTCTTGCCGATGCAGCGGCAAAAGAAGCAGCAAAAGGCGTTGGTGGACAACTTGAAGAGCGGCGATGCGGTCGTCACCACCGGGGGCATTGTGGGTACGGTTTACCGCATCAACAATGAGGATGATACGCTAGTGCTGCAAGTAAAGCCCGACAACATCAAACTTCAGATTTCACGCGCCTCAGTTTCCGGCATCGCGGGTTCTGGGGTTACGGGCGGAACGAAATCTTAGTTTAGGCAAGAATCAGAAATGCGAAGACATCTTTATTACAAAGTGGGCATCATCGTCGCGACGGTGCTCGTTTGCCTTTATGGCATCGTGGGATTACCGAAAAGCCAAAAAGAGCTTGTCGATAATTTCAACAACAACATCAAGCTCGGTCTCGACTTGAAGGGTGGCAGCCAATTGGTGGTGCAGGTGCAGGTGCAGGACGCCTTCCGCGCCGAAGCCGATCAGGTAATCGAACGGCTGCGTGACGAATTCCGCAAAGGCGGCATTACCTATGGCGCACTTGATCGCAACGATCCTCAAACCTTGGCCGACGCCGGCAAGATTGAGATCACGATCAAGGGGCTCGACGCCAACAAGACTCGCGAAGCGCGCGCCATCATTACCGAACAATATGGCCAGCAATGGGACCTCGGCAGTATGGGCAGCGACCTGCGCCTCACCATCAAGAAGACCGCGGCGTTGGCTCTCCGGCGCGACACGCTGAACCGCGCGCTTTCCACCATCGACAAGCGCATCAACGCGCTGGGCGTGGCTGAGAGCTCCGTGCAGCAGCGCGGGCGCAGCGAAGACGATTCCGAATTGCTGATTCAGCTTCCGGGCGTGGACGATCCGGCACGCATCAAGCAAATTATTCAGACGGCGGCCATGCTGGAGCTCTATCCCGTCAAGGAAGGCCCCTTTCAGGGCCGCGAGCAGATGATGACGCAGTTCAACGGCGTGCTGCCGCCCAATACGAAGGCTTTAAAGAGCGAGCGTAACCCGCAGGGCGGTGGCGAGAGTTGGTATCTGCTGGAACGCAGCCCGGTGGTCACTGGTCGTGACGTGCGTGACTCGCGCCCCAGCCAGGATCCGCAGACCGGCCGCTGGGAGACCAGCTTTGTTTTGAGCCAAGACGGCGCTCGCCGCTTTGAGCGCTTCACCGAAGCCAACATTGGCAAGCAGTTGGCCATCGTGCTCGATAGCCAAGTCCGCAGCGCTCCCACCATTGAAGGCAAGATCTCCGACAACGGCCGCATCACCGGCGCCGGCGGGCAGCAGGATGCCGCCGACTTGTCGCTGGTGCTGAAAGCCGGTTCCTTGCCGGCCAGCTTGCAGTATCTGGAAGAGCGTAGCGTTGGACCGTCACTCGGTGCCGATTCCATCCGCCAGGGTCTGCTCTCGGGTGTCGCGGGCCTCATCGCCGTGATCCTGGTGATGCTGGTCTATTACAAGAAGGCCGGCATCAATGCTTCTTTGGCCCTGATTTTGAACGCGGTAATTCTGATCGCGGCCCTGGCCTACTTCGGCGCGGTGCTCACTTTGCCTGGCATCGCCGGCATCGTCCTGCTGATCGGTATGGCCGTCGATTCCAACGTGCTCATCTTCGAGCGCATTCGCGAAGAGCTGGCGTCGGGCAAGGGTCCTTCGGCGGCCGTATCGGCGGGATTCAGCAAAGCGTTCCTCACCATCGTCGACACGCACGTGACGACGATCGTCTCGTGCGCTCTGCTCTTCGTCTTCGGCACCACTCAGGTTAAGGGTTTCGCGGTGAGCCTGGTGTTGGGATTGCTGGCTAACGTATTCACGGCAGTGTTTGTTTCCCGGGTTATTTTTGACTGGGAACTCGCTGGCAAAAAAGTTGAAAAGCTCAGCATCTGAGCCAAACCAAGATTTGAAGGGAAAAAAGTTTTGGCGGGCGTCGAAATTATTTCGACGAAACGGGAACTTCAAGGAGTCGAGCGGTGTCTGTCTTAGGTTTTAGCGGGAAGTTTATTCAGTCCGCAGACCTACCGGCACAGTTCGGTTAAGTCGCTTACATGTACATTTTCAAGGACACGAATTTCGATTTTTTGGGCAAGAAATGGCCCTTCATCATCTTTTCGCTGGTGCTTACCGCGGCGGGAATTGTCAGTTTGGTAGCCAAAGGCGGTCCCGAGTATGGCCTGGACTTCCGGGGCGGCGCGCTGCTCGATGTTCGCTTCTCCAGCCGGCCGCCGGTGGATGAGATCCGCAAAGCTTTGGGCCTAGCCATCAAGGGCGAAATCACGGTGCAAGAGGTTTCTGGTGCCAATGACCTCCAGATCGGCGTTGAGCTTAAGGAAGGCACTCCCGAGGCTCGCGCGCTGGCGCTGCAGGCCGCCCGTGGCCAAGTGGTGCAGACCCTGTCCACTATGTTTAGCTCGGAGCCCGGCAAGCTCGACTTCCACAATGTGGGGCAGGAAGCCTTGGCCGAAAGACTGCGGGAACCCTTTGCCCGCGCCGGTGTCTCTCTTAATGATATTCAGTTAACGGAGACCACTCAGGCCATGCTCAATTTCCGGAATACGCCGCCCCGCTCCGGGCTCATCGGTGGCCTGGACGCGCTCGCGACAGTGCCGGGCGTGACGCCGGCGATGATGCCGGTGTTGAAGCAAGAGTTATCTTTGTCAAAGTTCTCGATTCGCAATGTGGAAGTGGTGAGTCCGAAGGTCACTGGCGAGTTGCGCAATCAAGCTCTGCTCGCGACGTTGTACGCCCTCGGGGCCATGCTGATCTACATTGCCTTCCGCTTTGAATGGAT
>JAYVRS010001020.1:0-3273 GCA_043776185.1 Bryobacteraceae bacterium
CCGTCGTTGCGGGTGGATAACCAGCAGCGCGTGTAACGGTCGACTGCGAAGTTGACGGTGACGGCGGAATCGTGGAAGAGATAGAGCGGCCAGAGGTCAAGGGTGCCACCGGCCAGATCCACCCGGCAGGGCGAAGAGGCTTGGATTTTCATGGAACTCTTGAATTGTAGCGCGACGATCTGGCATGAGAGACTGTAGGGCATGACCGTTGAGGAACGGATGGAGCGGCTGACGGAGAGCGTCGGAATACACAACGGGATGCTGACGCAGCTGGAATCTCAGTTGAAGGTCCTGATGGCTGCCCAGCGACAGAAGACGAACCGCCATCAGCGTGAGATGCTGGCGGGATTGTTGTTGGCGTCGGATCGTGTTTTGAAAGCCACCCATCGCATCGAGCACTAAGGTGGGCGCTAAACTCGGGAGATGAAACGACTCGTTTTCTGCGCCATTGTTTTCTCCGTTGGCCTCTTGGCCCAAGCTCCGGTGGCTGCGGCGGGCAGTACGGTTCGGGAATTCTATTCTAAGTACGAGTACCGCATCGCCATGCGCGACGGCACCAAGCTTTTTACCTCCGTCTATATCCCCAAGGACGCCTTCAGCGACGGCAAAACCTACCCCATCATGCTGATGCGCACGCCTTACAACGTGGCACCGTATGGGCCGGATCAGTTTAAGTTGACGCTGGGTCCGTCGGATGCGTTTGAGAAGGAAAAGTTTATCTTCGCTTACCAGGATGTGCGTGGACGGTTTATGTCGGAGGGCACTTATGTACCGATCCGGCCGCAAAAACTGAATAAGGGTCCGCGGGAGTTTGACGAAAGCTCCGACGCTTATGACACGATCGACTGGTTAGTGAAGAATGTGCCGAGTAACTCAGGAAAGGTCGGGATCTGGGGTATTTCGCAACCGGGATTTTTTGCGGCAGCGGCTCTGATCGATGCCCACCCGGCCTTGGTGGCCGCCTCGCCTCAGGCCCCGGTGATCGACTATTACCAGGGCGACGATGTCTATCACAATGGTGCTTTTATGCTCGCGCACCGCTTCCGCTTCTATATGGGATTTAAGGCCCGCGACGAAGAGCCCAGTAAGCCCAAGGCGGCCTTGCCGTTTGACTACGGCACCGTCGATGGCTATGAATTCTTTCTGAACATGGGCGCGCTGGCGAACGCCGACGAGAAGTATTTCAAGGGTACGCAGCCTTACTGGAAGATGAACGTCGAGCATACCACTTATGACGACGTTTGGCAGTCGAGGGCGCTATGGAAATACATGAGTAACATCAAGCCAGCGACGATGCTGGTGGGCGGCTGGTTCGATACGGAGGATCCGCAAGGCCTGTTGCGGCAGTTTGCCTTTATGGAGAAGAACTCGCCGCCTCCCAATAACTTACTCGTGATGGGCCCCTGGATCCACGGCGGGTTTGCGCGCGGCGACGGCGATCGCGTGGGTAATGTCAATTTCGGTTCAAAAACCGGCCTTTATTACCGCCAGCAGATCGAGTTTCCTTTCTTTCTGCATCACTTGAAGGGTCGCGCCGCACTGTTTCCGCGTGCCTGGGTCTTTGAGACCGGCACCAACCAATGGCGTAAGTTCGATGCCTGGCCGCCGAAAGCGACTAAGTCGGCCAGCTTGTTCCTCGGGCCCCAGGGAGCGCTTACCTGGGAACGGCCTGCTGCGGCTCAGCATGACGAGTATCTGGCGGACCCGAATCGGCCGGTGCCTTACATTGGCCACGTCGGCATCGGCGTGCGGCCCGACTACATGACCGAGGACCAGCGCTTTGCGGCCACGCGGCCCGATGTGCTGGTGTATAAGTCGCCCGTGTTGGAGCAGGATGTCACCGTGATGGGCCCGATTGGCGTGGACTTGAAGGTATCGACCTCGGGAACTGACTCGGACTTTGTCGTTAAGCTAATTGACGTTTACCCTGCCGACTATCCCGATCACAACGCGCCTCCGGTTCTTCCAGCCGCCGTGCCAGCGGCATTGGCTCCGGCGAACAAGATTCAAATGGGCGGTTATCAGCAGTTAGTGCGCGGTGAGCCTTTCCGGGGTAAGTTCCGCCATAGCTTTGAAAGGCCCGTGCCGTTTGTGCCGAATCAACCGGAGCGCATTGCATTCCAACTCCCTGATATCGCCCACACGTTTCGCGCCGGGCATCGCATTATGGTGCAAGTGCAGAGTAGCTGGTTTCCCCTTACTGACCGCAATCCCCAGACCTTTGGCGACATCCCCAACGCGAAGCCGTCGGACTTTGTCAAAGCGACGCAGCGAGTCTTTTTCGGCGGCACGGATGGGTCGCGAATTGAGCTGATGTTATTGCCTTAGCCCACGGCTCGCGCCGTGGGCTAGCAAGCTTGCCTTTAACCAGGTGAACAATAGTGTTTGTGCTTTGCCGCAAGATCCCCTCCCTTGCTTCGACCGCGTGATTTGTAACTTCTTTCTTAGGCAGGCTTCAAGCCCACGGCGTCAGCCGTGGGGCACGAATAGCTCTAAAATGTGCCCCACAGCTGACGCTGTGGGCTAGTTGGGCGAGTGAGTCATCCGCTCGAAAGCAAGTTCTATTTCACGCGGTCAAAGTACTAGCCGCTTACTGCGTGCGCGGCTGAGATGCGTCGTCTAGCCCGCGCAGGACCGCGCGCGGTGCCCGGAAGGCCGTTCCGTGACGTGCGCCGGGCGGGAAGCTCAGCTGACTGGATAAGTCCTCCCACTTCACTAAGTCCTTTGACCGGATGACGCCATAGCGGTGATCGCGATACTTATCGAAATAGACATACCAGTAAGCTCCGATACGCACCGGGGCCGGACCCTCGGCCCATTCCTTGCCCGAGATAGATAGGCCGGCGGGGGTCCAGGGTCCGCGGGGTGAACCGGCAAATGACATAAATAGGTACTTCGCTTCGGGCTTCAAAGTCTCATTCTTCGCGACGAGGGCATAGCGGCGGCCGAATTTAAACACAGCTCCGTCAATTACTTGAAAGCCCGGGTCATAAAACAATTCGGGCTTACTGAGGATTACAAAATCTTTGGTGCGGAAGCTGTAAAGGCGATGGTTGTAATCGCGATTGCCTTGGCCGGCCGTTGCGGGAAAACGGCCTTTGATGGTGGACGCCCACACCACGATAAACTCTCCCTGATCGAAGAAGATCTCGGGGGCCCAACTATTGACCACTTCTCCTTCTAACTCGACCTGGATGGCCCGCTGTTCCGACCAATGAACCAAATCCTTCGACGAAGCATAGCCGAGCGTGCGCCCCTGCCAGGACGTCGTCC
>JAYVRS010001021.1:0-3272 GCA_043776185.1 Bryobacteraceae bacterium
GCTTTTAACGCCGACCTGAAGTCGTTTCCCAGTGGCAGCCGGGAACTGGGCGGGTTGTTCAGTTAAGCTCGGACGCCCGTCAGCTTACAGCTCTTTCACTTTCGTATCCGCCTAAGACATTAGGCTGCGAACCGAATCACGCCCAACTCCGTCGACCGATCTACGGCGGCCAACAACTCATCCACGCGTTTCATGGTCACCGATTCCAGTTCCGTTTCGCCACATTGCTCGCACTGCAATACGGGGAGCGCTTTCATGATCACGATCGAGTTTGCGCCCACCTTAAACGGCAGAGCGGCGACCTGCTGTTTCAATAAACTTCCGCAGACCCTGCATTTCATCAGAGCTCCTTCTTGACCCGGGATCCGGATCCCATCTTACATCGGGTGAAAAGATTGGTATGCCGGGCGCAGGACCCGCTCACTACGTTCGCGGCTGGTAGCCGCAGTGGCCCCTTACTAGTGGGGCGCATTCCCAAGCTGTTCGTGCCCCACGGCTGACGCCGTGGGCTAGTTAGCGCGCCACAGGTTAAACGTAGAAATTACCTGGTCGCAGCACTAAGTGACGAAACGAAGCCGGGACTTGTTGATTCTAATGGCTTGCTCCTTTCGGTGTTCTCGAACGGGGATGACGCGAGAAGTTGCCCGCTCCAGGACCTATCTTGGCATGGTGCGGCGAAAAATCTCCCGATTTACGGAGGGAGAATTGAAGTAAGTCGTTGATACATTGTCACTTACTCAACTGAATGATTGTTGCGAACGACTTTGCGGCGGTGGCTCGCGAGGGGAGCGGGTGGCGTAAGTGGCTGATTTCGATAGCGTTAGCTCTACTGCTGCCCGGACATGCCCTGGGCGTTCTGAAAGTATGGGAGAATTTGAAACGATTCATGCCCGGCCCCCTTAGCCCGCTCATCGTTCTCGACTTCACCCACGCCCTCGCCGGACCCTACTGCACCATGCTGCTGGCCAGTTACGGCGCCAGCGTCTATAAGATCGAGAGCCCCACGCACCCCGACATGGGCCGCACCTGGGGACCCCCTTTCATTGGCGATGTCGCCTCCTACTTTCTCGGCGTCAACTCGGGCAAGCAAGGCTTGGCTATCGATTTGAAGGACCCTCGCGGACTTGACCTCTGCCGCCGGTTGATTGAGAAAGCCGACGTGCTGATCGAGAACTTTCGCCCGGGCACGATGCAGCGTCTCGGCCTCGGCTACAAAGACGCGCGAGCCCTGAACCCTCGCCTGATCTTCTGCTCCATTTCTGGCCAGGGCCAAACCGGACCCGGCCGGGACGACCCTGCCATGGACCTGATTATGCAAGCCCACTGCGGCCTGATCAGCTTCACCGGCACGGCGAAAGGCGACACCGCTCGCAGTGGCCACTCGGTGGCCGACGTCACCGCCGGGATGTTCGCGCTCTCGGGTATCCTGATGGCGCTTATGTCCCGGGACAAGTCGGGCGAGGGGCAGTTTGTCGACATCTCGATGCTCGACGGCATGATCTCCGCGATGGCCTCGAACTATGCCTATTTGCTGGGTTCCGGCAACATTCCCGTGCCGATGGGCACCGCCTTTGCGACCATCGTGCCCTATGCCGGCTTTCCGGCCGCGGATGGCGAAATCGTCATCGCTGTGGCCAGCGACAAGCTCTGGGGCACGTTTTGCGAAGCGATGGCGCGCCCTGATTGGGCCGAGGATCCGCGCTATGCTACGAACGCTTTGAGAGTCGCTAATCGAGGCGAACTAGAGCCCGCGATCTGCGCCATCTTTCGCGAAAAGCCGACGGCCCATTGGCAAGAGGTCTTTCGGCAGGCCGGCATTCCCTGCGCGCCGGTCCGCAACCTGCGCGCCGTGGTCGAGGATCCGCAAGCGGCGGCCCGCGGCATGTTCCCGTTGCTCGAGCACCCCACTGCGGGGTCCGTGCAGGTGACCGGATTGCCGATCAAGCTGAGTGCCACGCCGGGGGAAATCTCCACCGCCGCACCCTTACTTGGCCAGCATACGCGGAACGCCCTGCGCGATCTTTTGGGGATCGAAGACTTCACTTCGCTCGCAGGAGTAATTAATGACGATTGACGAACTACAGAAACTCGTTGGGCAGGAGATTGGCGTCTCCGGGTGGCTTGAGGTCACCCAGCAGCGCATCAACCAATTCGCGGAAGCCACGGGCGACCATCAATGGATTCATGTCGATCCGGTTCGGGCCCAAGAGTCTCCCATGGGCGGCACGATTGCGCATGGCTTTCTGACGCTTTCGCTGTTGAGCATACTGGCTCACGAAGCGATTCACCTGGAAGGCGATTTCGCCCACCGCCTGAATTATGGTTTGAATCGCGTCCGGTTTACGGCACCGGTGAAGTCCGGAGCCCGCATCCGGGGACGCTTTGCGCTGCAATCCATCACGGACGTCGCGGGCGGCTTCCAGATCACCTATGCAGCGACGGTGGAGATTGAAGGCTCTTTGAAGCCTGCGCTGGTGGCGGAGTGGGTGGTGCGGGTGATTGCTGCTTCTTCGTCTGCTGGGGCATAGTCGGCTCCGGCGGAGTTTCGGTACACAGCGTCTGGTTGGGCTACGCGCACGGGAAATCGCTCCAACACCGTCGATTTCACATGCCCAGCGTAGAGGCAGCGTCGCGGACCCAAACGGTGAGGGTATGCATGTCCGGTTCCGCCGCAGGTTTCAGTTTGGCGAACGTGGCCCAGATGGCGATGCCGTTGGGTCCTGGCCCCACGTGATACTGATTCCCGGCCGGGTAGGGAGGATCCCAGTGCGCGGTGGCACCATCGTCGGTGCCCATGGCGAGCGCGAAGAATTTCGAGAGGTTACTATACTGCCCTGCTACGTCTCCGGAGACGGCGGAATGGGTCGTCACCGAGTCAAGCGTGTTCTGACCATTGCCGGGGCGAAAGATGGTGCGGAAGGCGACACCCACCCGTGGACCGGACCCATCGGCCTGCGCCGAGAAGCTTAACCCCACCCGGACATCGGGAGTGACGGTGCGCGGATGGCTGGGGCCAAAGCGATAGAGCCCCACACCGCCCATCAGGGCGGGGCCACCTGGCGGCCGCTGATGCAGCGAGGGCCGCGGGTAAGCCCGAGTGCCAGGGATTCGATGCGCGGAGTCAAGATCGTTAGCTTGGGCGGGATAGCTCACCTGGTTCACGGGGTTGTCGTCAAAACCGCCGATGTAGCAGACCGTGTCCACTAGCTTCAGCGGCGTCGAAAGGCAGTTCAGGATCACGACGGCGACGCCGCTTTGGATAGTGGCCGGGG
>JAYVRS010001022.1:0-3269 GCA_043776185.1 Bryobacteraceae bacterium
TATGCCTCACCGCTGGTGGGCTTCTCGCCCAGCCTGCCCTGGGCGCGCAGCGTGACGAGCTTCGGCGTCGTCAACAACTTCTCGAAGACCTTCTCCAAACACATCATGCGCTTCGGGGTCGACATCCGGCGCGAACGGAATGACATTCTGCAGACGCAGACCTTTAACCCGCGTGGCCGCTTTGAGTATCAACCCGGGCAGACCGGCGACTTAGCCAACACGAGCCGTAACTTCGCCAACGCCTTTGCGGCGTTCCTGCTCGACGTACCCAACCAGAGCGGACGCGATTTCCCCTTTGTCTTTCCGGCCCGCCGCGAGCTGACGTGGAATTTCTACGTGCAGGACAAGTGGCAGGTAAGCCAGAAGCTGACGCTCGACATCGGCATTCGGCTGGAGCGCGAACGCGGCAGCCGGCCGCGCTTTGCCGGCGGCTTCTCGAACTACAACCCCACCAACAACACGCTCGAATTGGCCGGGCTCGGCAATGTCCCCATCAACATCGCCAAGTCGAATAACAACTGGGGTCCGCGGTTGGGCATTGCTTATCGCTTCAACGACAAGTCGGTCATCCGCACCGGCTTCGGCATCAGCTTCTTCCCGCGTCGCATGGGGCAGTATAATTTCCCGATCCTGCAAAACAATGGCTATCCGGCCGCCAATGCCTTCGTGCCGGCCGCCGTCACCATGACGACGGGCTTCCCGGCCTTCTCACCCTTCGTCAGCCCGCAGAACGGCATCATCACCAATCCGCCCTTGTCCAACGGCTACACCATCACCCCGTACGATCTGGCGAGCCCCTATGTACAGAGCTGGAACTTTGCGGTGCAGCGGGCGTTGCCTTGGAAGCTGGCTCTCGACGTGGCCTACGTGGGCAACAAGGGCGTCAACAATCAAAGCGGCATCAACATCAATGCCTCGATGATTCCGGGGTCGGCCAACGCCGGCCGGCCGCTTTTCTCGAAGTTCGGGCGCGTCACAGATACCACCAGCGTGGTGGGTACCAGCACCTGGTATAACGGTCTGCAATTCAAGCTGGATCGCCGCGTCAGCAACGGCTTCTTTATTACCACCGCCTACACCTTCAGCAAGGGCCTCAACTACACCGAAGACGATGGCGGCTTGGCGACGCCCCTGAACCTGCAGTTGAATCGGGCCCGGATGTCCGATAACCGGACGCATGTGTTCACCCAGAGCTATATGTGGTCACTCCCGTTTGGTAAGGGCCAGCGATGGGCCAAGAGTGGGCCGGCTAACTGGCTCGCGGGCGGTTGGCAGATCCAAGGTCTGTTCAGCGCCATCTCCGGTGCGTGGTTTGCGCCCTCCGTCTCGGGCATCTTGAACGCGCCCGGCAACGCGGAACGGCCGAATTGGATCGCGCCGGTCACTTACTCCCACAAAACCGGCCCCGGCGAAAAGTTCTTCTCCGTAGATTCGTTTGCCACCCCAGCGCAGAACACCCTCGGCAACGCGGGCCGCAACATCCTGCAAGGCCCGGGCTTCGGCAACTTCGACGCGGCCTTACATCGTAACTTCCAGATTAAGGAACGCTTTCAGGTGGCCTTGCGCATCGAGAGCTTTAACTCTACCAACACCGCGCACTACAATAACCCGAATGGCAATCGGCAGTCGCCACAGTTTGGTGAGATCAATGGCGCGGAGCAGGATCAGCGCCAGTTTCAAATCGGCTTGACCTTACGCTTCTAACGGCCTCACCTGAGGAATGGATTCTATATTCATCCGCACGGTAACCTAGCGCCTCTTTAAAACGGTGCCGCTTGGTCACCTCGCTCTTCGCCTCGCCCGCCGCCTAAGTAGGTCGGACGAAACCGAGTATCCTATACGGCGAACCCCTATCACTGGGTCCGGGTGCACATGATTCAACCTGAAGCCCGGCGGCAACCAAGAAGACTTCATCCGCGACTACTTTCGTGGCGGCGGCGGATAGTCTAACGCCAGCGTCAAGGAAGGTGGGCAGTCGACTGGCCGGATGGCATTCGCGCGCGAAAATTCAAAGAATTCAAGCGCCGCGCGCTTGATCGCAGCTGCTTCCTGACTGCGATACTTGTGTTCAAATTCGTGCTTATAAGTGACGTCCTCGTCACGCATTGCTGGCGACAGCAACCAAAGCAGCCACGTTTCCACGTTGCGCTTCGGGATCCAATGGAACACCACCTGAGGGTCGCGCACCAGACTAACCACATTCAATTGGTTGTCGAGTTGCGTCAGCCACTGAGCCACGGTTTCCGTATCAGCGTCCAGGTGAACCAGTAGGATCGTTCCCGCTGCTCTTTTCTGTGCCGCCTTCACTTGACTCACGTAGTTCTTCAAAACGTAGTTATTCCCGGCACCCTTGCCTCCGGGTAGAGCCTCTTTACGAATCTTGCCTCTTTCGTAGCCAAGCCTGAC
Source organism: Bryobacteraceae bacterium (assembly GCA_043776185.1). GTDB lineage: Bacteria > Acidobacteriota > Terriglobia > Bryobacterales > Bryobacteraceae > JALHNI01. Next base: position 2,407 of record JAYVRS010001022.1, read on the forward strand.
TAGCAGATGATAAGCCAGGTTCTGAGTCCGCCTATCCTCCGCTAGAATGATGACCTGCGATGCGCTCACCAGCCACGAGCCTCAAGTTCCGCCGGCGTCAGATCTCCCGGTTCCAATGGTTGGTACGGTTCCGCCTTCACATAGCCGCTCTCCAGTCGGCGGAAAACTAATCCGTAGTCCGGTGCCAACTGATTCAACATTTCAGGATGGTGCGAAATGATCATCACCTGGCCCTTCGACTCTTCGGTCCGTTCCTGGAGTTGGTTCAACCATGGTTGAATCTCTCGCAGCGCCACGAAATTATCAGGCTCATCGAAGATCACGAGCCTGCCGCTATTCACATATCCGTGTAGCAGCGAGTAAAGAGCGATCAATACCTGTTGTCCATCGGAAAGCGAATCCAACAGAAATCCCTGCTCCTGCCCGCCCGCATCGAACTCGGCGATCTGGGCCTTACGTCCGTCATCTAGCGTCCTAAAGCGCAGTGTCCGAAAGCCGGCCAGCACCTCGCGTAGGGTCTGCTCGACCGGTGCATAAAATCCCGGATCCTCTTGCAGCATGTAACGCCACCAACCCGAAAAATTGGATAACGTGCGGTCTGGGCGAACGGACTCCTGTTCCGCGCTTGCGGGAAACGGAGGAACCAATCGAAAGTACCCAATGTCCTCCACCCAGCGTTTGAAGCGAAAGATATCCGTGTTCTCAGGGCGTTCCTGCAGAAACGCGAGTGCGGATCGGTGCCAGTCGAGCCGGAAGTCGAGGGAATTGGCGCGATTGTTCTTGGTGATCGAGAGTTTGCCCTCAACGAACTCCAATAGGCGCTGTCCATCCATTTCCAGGCTTTCCGACAGAATGCGCGGTTT
>JAYVRS010001023.1:0-11234 GCA_043776185.1 Bryobacteraceae bacterium
TCGGCGGCCACGCTCAAGAAGAAGTTCGAAGATGCGCCACGTCGCTTGCAGTCTCTGGTGAAGAAAGGCCTAATCGAGCTGGAGCAGGACACTACCGAACGCGACCCCCTGCGCGCCGCGTCGGAGCGCTTAGAAATTGAATTCGCTACGCGCCCCGAAGGCAAGCTGCCGAAGGCTGAGCGCGAACTGATCGCCTTTCTTGAACTGCATCCAGGCCCGCACAATCTCGGCGCGCTCGATACCGGGATGAAGAACGCGAGCACGGCCGGGCGCGCGCTGGCACGGAAGGGTTGGGCGAAACTCACGCTGATCAATGCCGCGCGTCCGTTGCACGCTCTCGAACGCGTCGTGCCAGTGTTGAATGCGGCGCAGCAAGCGGCCTTCGACGTGATTGGCGCGGCGATCACCAAAGGCGAGTTCGCCGCATTCCTGCTGCAAGGCGTGACGGGCTCGGGCAAAACCGAGGTCTATCTGCGCGCAATCGAGGCCGCGCTGGCGGTGGGCCGCAGTGCACTTTTGCTGGTGCCGGAGATCGGACTCACGCCGCAAGTAGCGGTGCAGTTCTCGAGCCGCTTCGGGGATCGCGTCGCCATCCTGCACTCGGCCTTCACTGACGGCGAGCGCGCCCAGCAGTGGCGTCGCATCCGGCAAGGCGAGGCAACCGTGGTGGTGGGCACGCGCAGCGGCGTCTTCGCGCCCGTGCCGAATCTAGGTGTAGTGCTGGTGGACGAAGAACACGACAGCAGTTACAAGCAGGAGGAGACGCCGCGTTATAACGGTCGCGATGTGGCCATTGTCCGGGCGCAGATGGAGCAAGCGGTCGTCGTGCTGGGGTCGGCTACGCCGAGCTTGGAGAGTAAGCACAACGTGGAACGCGGTAAGTATCAGTGGCTCGAACTGCCCGAGCGCATCGAGAAGAGGCCCATGCCGGAAGTAGAAGTGGTCGACATGCGCGTCGAGTTTCTGGAAACGAAAAAGTCGAACACGTTCTCGCGCCGCTTGATCGAGTTAATTGACCAGCGCGTCGCGGACGGCGAACAGGTGATGTTACTCCTGAATCGCCGGGGCTTTTCGACGGCAGTTGCCTGCCGTAGTTGCGGTGAGCGAGTGACGTGTGTCAATTGTGCCGTGGCACTTACTTTTCACCGTCGCGATCGCCGCATGTTATGCCATTATTGCAGCCACGCCGAACGCATTCCGGAGAAATGCCCCAAATGCGGCAGCGAGCATATTTACTTTCTGGGCACCGGCGCCGAAAAGGTGGAGGATGAGTTACACGGGCTTTTCCCCCGTGTGCGCATTGCGCGCATGGACCGCGACACCGTTACTACGAAGCGCCACTACGAGACCATCCTGCAGGGCTTTCGCGATAAGACTTACGACATTCTGGTGGGCACCCAGATGATCGCCAAAGGTCACGACATTCCGAATGTCACGCTGGTCGGCATTGTCTCCGGCGACATCGGGCTCGGGCTGCCGGACTTCCGCGCCGCCGAACGCACGTTTCAGTTACTGACGCAAGCGGCGGGCCGCGCCGGCCGAGGCAACTTACCGGGGCAGGTGATCATCCAGACCATCAACCCGGAGCACTACGCCATCGAGTGCGCCGCCGCCCAGGATTACGCGCGCTTCTTCGCCAAAGAGATCGAGTTTCGCCGCTTTATGCGCTATCCGCCGTTTGCGGCGTTGGCCAATGTGGTGCTGCGGCATGAGAAGCAAGAGGAGGCGCTGCGGATGAGCGGCGAGGTAGCTAACTTACTCGAACCCGCCCCAGCCAACATGCGGATCCTGGGCCCCGCCGAAGCCCCCGTGGCGCGGTTACGCAATGAGTTTCGCTATCAGTTACTGCTGAAGACATCGAGCCGCAAGTTACTCGCCGAAACGCTGCTGCGCGTTCGGCAACACGCACTCGACTATAAGTGGGGCGCTACGGCACTCGTGATTGATGTGGATCCGCTGAGCTTGAGTTAGGTGAGGCACCCTACTCGGTAGGCTCCCTCAATCTATCGCCACGGCCAGCCGACGATTCGTCCACGAACTACTGGAGAAACGGTTGCTACCGGGCCCTCGTCCGAACAAGGACTCTCGAGAATCGCGACGAGGTGCTGCCGGACGTGTTCCGAAACTAGCAATAACAAAATGTTCTGCCCCGGCTAGGATTCGTGACACGCCTATTTTTGACCAAAGTTCCTGGGATATACTATTGCGAGCATGCTGCGGTCCGGCCATAAGCCAACAAGGACCGATCTCAAGGAGAGCTAATGCAAGAGCAACGTTTGCTGATTCGCAGTACCATCCTGGCCACTGTCATTCTCACGACGGCCTGGAGCCAGTCGTTTACCGCTGCCATGCGTGGCACCGTCACTGACGCGTCGGGGTCTAGTGTGCCCGGGGCCAAGGTGATCGTTACCGAAGCCGACCGAAACGTCCCGCATCAGACGACTACGGACGGTTCGGGCCGCTACTTTCTGCCAGCACTTCAACCGGGGCAGTACAATCTGACCGTCGAGGCGGCGGGATTCAAAAAGTTCTCTCAGCAAAGTTTTCAGTTGCAGGTGCAGCAGCAAGCCACGCTCGACGTCAAGCTGGAAGTGGGCGAACAGACCTCCACGGTGACCGTGGAGGGTTCGGCTCCCCTGCTAAACACAACCATCGCCAGCCTGGGGCAAGTGATCGATAACAAATATATGATTTCGCTGCCAAACATTGGCCGCGACTCTCTAGCTCTGGCGTACCTCACCCCGGGAGTGGTGGGGTCCGCTGGGGCACGAGGTGCGACCAATACAAATTTTGTGGCTAACGGTTCCCGCAATTCCACCTCCGACGTGATGGTGGATGGGGTGACGGTGACTACCGTGGAGCAAAATTCTGGCATTACCGACCTGAAGTACAAGCCTTCCGTAGACGCCGTACAGGAGTTCAAAATGCAGACGAACTTCTTCCCGGCCGAATACGGACAGACCGGCGGCGCGGTGATCAACATGGTGACCAAGAGCGGCACGAATTCATTTCACGGCACCGGTTTCTATTTCTTGCGCCACTCCGACTTTAATGCCAATAGTTGGTTTGCCAATCGCAACGGCAGTGTGCGGCCACTTTTTCGGCGCGATCAACTCGGGGGCGTGATCGGCGGGCCAGTGAAGAAGAACAAGACCTTCTTCTTTGCCACCTACGAGCAAACCAGGCAGAAGAGCCCTACCAGCCAGACGGCGACGTTTCCCACCGATCCCCAGCGCGACGGCGACTTCTCGAAGACTTTCCAGTCGAACGGCCAATTGATTCAGATGTTCGACCCCTATAGCGCCTTCCGCAACGCGAGCAATCAGGTGGAACGCCAACCCTTCGCCGGCAACATCGTTCCCAAGTCTCGGATGGATCCCGTCGCGCTCAAGGCGCTGGCGTTCTTCCCGCGGCAGAACCAGATCACGAACGCCATCACCAACAACAACAACTGGTTCGTGCAGGACTTGAACCGGAGCCAATCCCGGCAGATGGACTTTAAGGGCGACCACAACATCAACGATAAGATGCGCCTCACCGGCCGCTACAGCTTCGCCCCGAACACCGGCACGCCGGCTAATTTGTTTGGTGCCGGCAACCCGGCTTTCACCTTTAATGACGGCCCCACGCGGACGCGCACGCAATCAATCGTCACGGAGTTTACGCGCACCGAGAATGCCTCCACCGTTTGGACGTTGCGCTATGGTCTGATCTATTCGGACTTTCATCGTGACGCGATGGCCCCTTTTGATCTCACTCAACTCGGCTTCCCCGAGTATATGAAGAAGAATGCGACTTACCCGGTTTTCCCCACCATCGCCCCCGATGGTTACACGGACATCGGCACCGAAGGCTACGTCATCATGGACCGTCAGGAGGGCACGCACCAGTTCTCTGGTTCGGTGTCCAAGTTCATCGGCGGACACACGCTGAAGTTCGGCGCCGAGTTGCGAAACAACTTTCTCGACTATCTGCAACCTGGTTTTCCCTCTGGCCAAGCGCAGTTCTCCGCGCAAGCGACGCGGCAGATCAATACCAGCACGAACAACCTGCAGGGCAATGGTCTGGCCACGATGTTACTCGGCTGGGGCGGCAGTGGCCAATTCCACATCGACCCCAAAGCCTTCACTCGTTCGCGCTACATGGGTTACTACCTGCAAGACGATTGGAAGGTGACCCGTAAGCTGACCTTGAACCTCGGCCTACGCTACGAGTTCGACGTACCCCGATGGGAAACACAGAACCGCCAGAGCTATTGGGATCTCGACCAGAAGTCGCCCATCAGCGTACCCGGCTACGACCTGCGCGGCGTGATGAAGTTCACCGACGACAAAACACGCTCCCCCTTCAAGGGCGACTACAACAACTTCAGCCCCCGTATCGGCTTCGCCTATGCGGTGAACAACAAGACCACCATGCGCGGCGCTTGGGGCTTGCTGTATCAACTCTCGCGCGCCACGGTGTACGGTCACACCGGCGCCGGCTTTAACGTCAACTCCGCGCCCACTTACTCGCTCGATTCGAACGAAACGCTTTTCGCCACTTTGAGTAACCCCTATCCACAAGGCATGCTGCTTCCTCCGGGCCGGGCGCAGGGCGACGCAACCTACATCGGGTTGGGCGTCGGAACGCCGGTGCCGACCCTCAACCGCAACCCCGAATACTACTCGTGGAACTACTCGCTGCAGCGCCAGATCGGCTCGGGCGTGGTGGAGCTGAACTATACGGGTAGCCGTGGTGCCCACCTCTTCTTTCCGTTCACCAGCCTCTCGCCGCTCCCGCTCAGCGTCTGGAATGGGCCGCAAGCGCAGTACACGCGTGACCAGTTGAACGCTCAAGTGCCGAACCCTTTCTTCGGCGTCATTAACAACCCACTGGCGGTCAACATGAACCGCGCCACTATTCAACGTTTCCGTCTACTCCGTCCGATGACCCAGTACGACGGCGCCAGTTCCGGCACGGCTGAGCCGCCCACGGCCAACAGCTACTATCACGCTCTTCAGATGAAGTATGAAAAGCGCTTCTCGAAGGGCCTCACCTTCCTGGGCCACTACACCTGGTCGAAGATGATCGACGATTCCTCGGTTGCTTCGGGCAATGTCACTTGGCTGGGCGGCACTACTTCCCAACAGAACCCGCTCAACCGGGTGAGTGAGAAGTCGCTCTCCGCGCACGACATTCCGCACCGGGTGGTGCTCTCCGGCGTCTATCAGTTGCCGTTCGGCAAGGGCCGCAAATTCGCACCGAGCGCCAATCGCTGGCTCGACGGCTTCATCGGCGGCTGGGAAATGAGCGGCTTCGCCATCTTCCAGGCCGGCAATCCACTGCAGGTCAGCCAGAATGCGGGCCAGTTGCAGAATGGCGGCACGCAGCGTCCGAACCTGATCGGCGATCCATCCACGCCGGGCGGCGTCGTGACGAAGTTAAACAATGGCTTCTACAACAATGCCGCCTTCAGCCAGCCGGCCGGCGATGTCTTCGGCAGCGCGCCCCGTTACCTGGGCTATCGTGGCCCCGGTATCAAGACCTTTGACGGCGCTTTGCTGAAGAGCGTAACGACCCGCGAAGGTCAGCGTTTTGAGTTCCGGCTCGAAGCCGTCAACGTCACCAATACGCCGATCTTCAGCGATCCGGCGAGCACTTTCGGCGCTTCGAACTTTGGCACCATCACCGGCACCAAGGTGGGGGCGCGCAACGTTCAGTTGGGCTTTAAGTACTACTTCTGATCGACGTCTCCTGCCAGGCAAGACTTAGGCCGCTCGCGCTTCCACAGAAAGCGGGCGGCCTTTTTCTTTTTTAAGCCTTACGCCAGAACGAGAGGGCGGAAAGCCACGCTACCACCCAGACGCATTGGCTTACCAGTAGGTGGACAATTTGCATCCAGGGTGGCGCGGCGAGCGCGACATTTAACAACCCGAGCGATACTTGCGTCGCGATGAGGGCCAAGCCTAGCTGAGCCAAAGGTCCCGCGCCGCGCAGCATGAGGCGCAGAAACAAGACGCCCATACCGAGAGCGGTCAAGACGGCCACCACGGGGTGAATAAGACGGAGCCGCACCAGGAAATGTTGGCTGGCCGATAAGTCATCCCGCACGTGCGCCCAAAGTCTGCCATCGTGGGCTGGCTGCACCGGAAACAGCGTGTCTCCCAGGGCGGTCACCGCGCCGGTCATATTGGTGAGGACGAAAGCGGCAAAGGCGATGAGCCACACGAAGCCAGCCACTCTCGCGACGGATGGCGGCCGTCGACCCGACGCGAGCCAAGCCACGGCGGCCGTGGCGGCGGTGAGCAACATCGTATTGACCAGGTGCAACGCTACCACCAAGGCGCGCGAGGCGGAGGCGTCGTTCGCCACCAACTCCTTCTTCACGAGCACCGCGCCGATGAAGGCTTCGAGCAGCAGGAAGAACATCGAGGCGAGGGCGGAACGAAACAGCCAGGGATGCGCCTCACGGCGACGCCAACTCCAGATCAGCAGAGCAATGCCGAAGAGGCCGGAGAGTCCGCTGGTGAGGCGGTGCGTGAACTCGATGACGGTCTTGACGTTGGGTGCCTGCGGAATGATCTCGCCATTACAGACCGGCCAATGGTTGCCGCAGCCATTGCCTGATCCCGAAATCCGTACCCAAGCGCCAAACAGAATCACGGCGAAGAGATACCCGAGGTAGGCCCAGGCGAAGCGTTCGAGGTGGGTTTGTTTCGTCTTGGACATCTATCCTAAGATTAGCCTTGACTCTAGGCGAATATAAGGCGAAGATACTCCCATGCTCCGTGGAATTGCCAAATTTGCCGCCCAAGCGCCGGTGCTGGAAGCCAAGACGCGCGTCGATTACTTCCAACTGGCCTCGCGCAGTTTGTTAAACCGTTGCTCGAACTCCAAGATGCCATTCCAATGGACCATCAACCCTTACCGGGGTTGCGAGTTTGCGTGCCGCTATTGCTATGCCCGCGCCACGCACGAGTTTTTGGAGTTGCACGATCCTCGCGACTTTGAAACAAAAATTTATGCCAAAGACTTTCAGACGGCGGCTTTCGCGCAGGAGTTGGGCAAGGTAGGCCTGCATGAGAGCATCGCGATCGGCACGGCGACCGACCCTTATCAGCCGGCCGAACGCCGCTACGGATTGACGCGCCGCATTCTGGAAGTCTTTGCGCGGCGCACGGGCTATCAGCTTTCGATTACGACTAAGAGCGACTTGGTGGCGCGCGATCTGGATGTGCTGCTGGAGATTAGACAACGTAACTCGTTGAGTATCAACATGACAGTGACGACGCTGGACGCGACGCTCGCGAGAGCGTTGGAACCGATGGCCCCGCGCCCCGATCTGCGCATGGCCGCCGTCGAAAGGCTAGCGAGTCATGGCATTCATGTGGGGGTGTTTGTCAGTCCGCTGATGCCGCGGATTAACGATGGGCGAGAAGCGATCGAGCGGATTGCGCGCGCGGCCCAGGATGCGGGGGCAGAACGCTTCGGAGGACGCGTCTTGTACCTGGATCCGGTGCCACGCGAGGTCTTCTTCAAGTACCTGCGGGCGGAGCGGCCGGAGTTACTGCGCTTCTACCAGGACCAGTTCGCCTTTCGTACTGGTTTGCGTCACGAGGAGACCGAGCGGTTGAAGGGCGTGATCGAAGAGGTGCGCGATCGTTTCCATTTCCCTGCCGGAGCCGCTCTGCCGGTGGAGCCTCCACCGCAGTTGGCTTTGTTTGCCATCCGGTAAGCCTCCGGCGTAATTCCAGCCGGGGGCAGCGGTTTTCCTACACCGTCAGGCGGGATCTGTTGGTGTCTTCGCCGACTCGGCAATGCCGTCAAGTACTTCTTTGACTGTCTTTGGATGCAGAGTGACACCGGTGTGAAACGGAAGAACAATCCTTCTTATTCCCGCCTGATAGATTCGGTGGCTGCCCTTCGAGCGAAGCCAGATGAAACCAGCACGCAGGAGCATCGCCTCAGCTTCAGGAGCTGTGAGGCGGGGCGCCTTAGGCATGAACTTCGATAGCGGTGGTGAGGACGACGCGAGAGGGGGAAGTCAATCGCTCTTGGTCGGTGAGCGTTTCTAAGAAAAGTTCCGCTGCTTCCCGGATATTGGCAAGGGCCTCCTCCACGGTCGCGCCCTGGGACTGACAGCCCTTTAGTTCCGGGCACCATGCGTAGCAACCATACTGGTCCTGTTCAATCACCACGCTGACTTTGCGGATCATCCCTCTAGTCTATCGCTTAGACGGCGGCCCTTCGCTGACAACCTAACCATCAACCATTGGGGTTCTTCAGACTTAGCGAACCGAAGATGTCGCGCACGGCGATCAAGCCAACGATTGCGGTGGACTCCAAAGTGCCGCCCGCGTCATGCACGCGTGAGAAGCCGTCGGCGCGAATCACCTTGATACTTTCACGCTGAGGGTCGACGAGCCAGAATTCATTTCCGCCGTGGCGGAGGCACAGTTCCTCGCGGTGGAGCATCTCAGAAGCGGTGTTCGACGGCGAAAGTACTTCGATCACGATCGCGGGAACTCCCCGGAAGTAGTCGTCATCCGCCGTCTGCTCCCAGCGGGCCAGACTGAAGATCGCGACGTCAGCGATCCACACCTCGAATTCCGCGGCGGGGCGAAACGGGAGATCCTTGTCGACGCCATACTCGCTGGAAAGCAAAGCGACCTCCAAAAGGCGCACGAGTCGCTGTTGTAGCTTCGTATCTAATTTTACACCGGCGGCAACTCGACTACCTCCCCGTGTTGTAGTTCCTGGCGGACTCCACCGGGTGATGAGGGCAGCCGGGAGAAATCGGCAACGCTCAAGAGGGCACTGGTAACCGCCATACTCACATGTCACCTTCCGCCGGAGCGAGCGCAGCGAACAGCTCTTCCAAGCTGACCGTGAGTTCACCCGCGCGTAACGACTCGGCCGCGCGGACCGGCTCGCCTGACATGTGATACTCCCAGGCGGTGCGCTTGACGGGGTCGATCACCCAGCAGTAGGGGACTCCCCAGGCGTGGTATTCCTCGCACTTGCTGAGCGTGGCTCCGAGCCGGTCTTCCGGCGACAGGATCTCGCAGCAGAGCCGGACGGGTTCGGTGGGATAGGGTCCGGGAAAATCTTCCGCGACGACCACGTCAGGCACCAGATATTTGGTGGCCGAGAGGCGGACCGTAAGTTCGGGCAAAGGCTGCACGCCCTGATTCCGCAGCAGCATCAAGAGCGCGTATTGAATTACGGAGTGATGCTTGGTGGGCATGGTCTTGGCAGAGACGTCACCGTCCCGGTATTCGCGGTAGGGTTTCTCCGTCAAGCGAAGATACTCTTCAACCGGCATGAGTGCAGTAGTGCTCACCTCCATATTCTACCTTCTCTGTTTGATTCGATTGCCCGGTGCACGCGGACCAGTGTGGTCGTAGTCGGAGTAGCCTGGCGTCCAACGGCCGCCTCTCAGACGGCGGTATCGAGCGCCGCGAACAACTCGTCCAAATTCACCGGCAGTTGACCCGCTCGCAACGACTCGGCCACGCGGACCGGCTCGCCTGACAAGTGATACTCCCAGGCGGTGCGCTTGACGGAGTCGATTACCCAGCAGAAGGGGACTCCCCAGGCGTGGTATTCCTCGCACTTGCTGAGCGTGGCGCCGAGCCGGTCTTCCGGCGACAGGATCTCGCAGCAGAGCAAGACCGGTTCAGTGGGATAGGGGCTCTGGAGCACGGGCGCGGCGATCACATCGGGCACGAGGTATCTGGTCTCCGATAGCTTCACGGTGACTTCCGGAGCCGCTTGGAGACCCAACTCGCGTAGCATGGCCACCAACATGAATTCAAGTAGACCGTGGAAGGTGGTAGGCATGGGCTTGGGGGTCAGAACGCCATCGCGATAATCGCAGTTGGGTTTCTCTGTCAAGCGAAGATACTCTTCAACCGGCATGAGAGTGCTGGTGCTCACCTCCACATTCTACCCCTCCCGAAGCAGTATAGAATGCCGACTATGGAAGCCGTACGGGTCGCAATGCTGGGGTCGGGCTTTGTCGCCGACTTTTATCTGCAAGGTCTGGCGAACGTGCACGGCCACCAGGTCGTCGTGAACTACTCACGCTCCGCCGACAAGGCGCAGGTTTTCGCCGAACGTTGGGACATCCCGGAATCGGCCACCGACCTCCACGCCGTCATCGCTCGCCGCGACATCGACGTTTACATCATCGCGCTCCCCAACGAAGAGCATTTGCCGGTATCGCTGGCGCTCGCAAAGGCGAAGCGGAATCAGGTTTGCACCAAGCCGCTGGGGCGCAATCAGCAGGAGGCCAAGCGCATGTGGCAGGCCGCGAAGAAGAGCGGTGCGCTACATGGGTACGCAGAGACCGAGGTCTTTGCGCCCTGCGTGGTGAAGGCGCGGCAGATGATTGAGCAAGGAGGCGTGGGGCGGGTGCTGTGGGTGCGTTCGCGGGAGTCGCATTCCGGACCGCATAGCCCTCATTTTTGGGACATCGAAAAGACCGGGGGCGGCGCCATGAACGACCTGGGTTGCCACTGCGTGGAAGCCGCGCGCTACTTCTTCGGCAAGGACAATCCCGTCGTCGAAGTGATGGCGTGGGGCGCAAATCTGGTCCACGAAGAGAAGACCCTTGGCGAGGATAACGCACTCCTGGTGCTCAAGTTCGAAAGCGGCGGCATCGCCCATTGCGAACTCTCCTGGACCACCAAAGGCGGCCTCGACCTCCGCAACGAGATCCACGGCTCCGAAGGATCGCTCTTCACCGACGTCACCCGCGCCACGGGGCTCGCGTCGTTCTCCACCCGGGGCGCGGGCTATGTCATCGAGAAAGCCGACATCGACGTTGGCTGGACCCGCCCGCTGCCTGAGGAGGCCTTCGCCTATGGCTATCAAGGCGAAATGCGGCATTTTATTGAGTGCGTGCGCGATGGCACGACGCCTACCGAAACTTACGAGGACGGCTATATGGTCAACGTCATTCTGGACGCGGGCTATCGGTCGATGCGGTCGAAGCGCTGGGTCCGCGTGCGGACGTAGAGTGAAGAGCGGCAGAAAGGAGATTCTGAGTCTCAGGATGTTACGTGCGGCATCTAGTCATTTTAAGGGTTGAGGCAATTCTCAGCTAAACTAGTGAGACTGGGGCGTAACGCGCGTGTCACCATCAATTCCCTTCCCTATCATTGGCAACCCTACCGCATGGTTTCGCTTTTCCACGGCGCTCGGTCTGGCGTGGGACTCGATCAAGGCCCATCGACTGCGCAGCTTTC
>JAYVRS010001024.1:0-11233 GCA_043776185.1 Bryobacteraceae bacterium
CGTGGGTCAGGAGCCCGAGACGCGCACCGGTATTTCGAGCTTAGCCGGCGAGGGTCCGGTGGAAGGCTTTGTCTTGGAGCTCGAACGGATCTGGCGCCCATAATAATCGCTAGTGTCAGTCAACTCTGGCGGGGGACCAACGCCGAACCTCTCGTTCCATTTTGAAACGCAACCTCGTCCCAAGTTGGAACGAGCAGCCCCCGGCAGCGCGCTAAGGCATTGAATACGATTCAACTACTCGCGTCGAGCACCAGCCGATAACCAACCCCTGGCTCCGTTTGAAAGTGCTTAGGACGCGTTGGGTCCCGCTCCAGTTTCCTCCGAAGCTGCGCAACATAGACCCGCAAATATTGTGCTTGCTCCAACTGATTCGGTCCCCACACTTCATTCAGCAATTGCCGGTGCGTCAGCACCTTCCCCGCATGTTTCAGGAGAACCTGCAAAAGCTTGTACTCATTCGGTGTGAGATGAATTTCTTCCGCGTCGACAGTTACCACTCGGTTTTCGAGATCCACTTCCACGCTTCCAAACCGCACGGGGCCGCCCTGGCCTACTGCTATCGCCGCCGATCTGCGGAGCGCAGCCCGCACACGGGCCATCAATTCACCGACCGCAAATGGCTTGGCGACATAGTCATCCGCGCCCAGATCCAGAGCCGCAACTTTATCGGTTTCTTGACCGCGTGCGGAGAGCACGAGGATCGGCGCTTGGCTAAACTCCCGCACCCTCTGGATCACCTCTAGGCCGTCCTTGTCCGGCAGGCCAAGGTCCAACAGAATCAAATCTGGCTGACGGGCCGACGCTTCGCTTACGCCTTGCTCGGCGGTTTCCGCCTCGTGGAAACGATACTCCTCCGCGGCCAAAGTGGCACGCAAGAACCGCCGAATCTGCGGATCATCCTCAATCACCAGAACCAGCGGCTTCATCCTCCATGCTCCTCTATCCGAAGCTCAGGCAGAACTTGGGCCGGAAGCGAAAACCGGAAGACGGCACCGCCTTGGAGATGGTTAAACGCGACGATGCGCCCACCGTGCGCCTCCACTACGGCTTTGGAGATGGCCAGCCCCAATCCGGCTCCCTGAACAGTCCCGGTGCGGCTGCGATAAAACTTTTCAAACAAACGATCTTGCTCCTCTGAGTTGAATCCCGGTCCGTAGTCTCGCAATGTTACGTTGACTATCTCGCCTTGGGAAATTGCTGAGATCTCAATGGATGATTTTGCAGGCGTGTATTTAAGTGCGTTTTCCAGCAGGTTCACGAAGATTTGGCCGGCCAGCACTTCGTCGACGTAAACCATAGGTAAATTCGCAGGCAGGTCCACTACCACCTCGCGTCCTTGCAGTTGTACTTCGAACCGCCGTAACACCGTGCCCACGATTTCCTCCAGAGGACAGGCGTCGCGTTTTAACACCACGCCGCCGCTCTCGAAGCGCGTCATATCGAGAAGGTTCGATACCAATCGGCTTAGGCGCTGGGCTTCCTCGGAGATACTCTCCAGCAGGTCGTGGCGAGTCTCCGGCGAAAGCCGTTCCCCTTGTTGCCACAAGGTTGATGCCGCGCCGGTGATCGAGGCCAATGGAGTGCGGAAATCGTGCGACACCGCGCTCAGCAAAGAACTCCGCATCTGTTCGGTCTGCATCTGGATTCGTGAAGCCTCCGCTGCATTCTGGCTGAGCGTCCGTTCAATTGCGAGGGCCGTGTGATTAGCAAGTAGGTCAACCAGGATTTGTCGTTCCCCCGGATCAATCAAGGCACCACCGTTGGGCACGACTGCCATCACGCCCACTGTACTTCTTGCTCCACGCAGCGGGACATACAGGGCCTTCGACTCTGGCAGATCGTCAACGCCAAGCCCGGCCTTACGTCCGTGGCGAAACACCCAGCAAGCGATTGTTTCTTCGGAATCCGGTACCGGCAGATGATCCGACGTCCGCCGCCGGAATGAAATGGCATCATCGTTCGCAGGGAAGATGACAACTTGCGCGGACAAAACGTCAGCGGCTATTGCCGCCGCTACACGTGCGGCGTCAAAGATTCGTGTCTCATTCGCCAAGCGATCCGAAAGGCGATACAAGGCCTGCGCGCGGGCCTCCCTTGCAGTTGCATCCCCGGCCTGAGCCCGAATCCGATCCGTCAGCGTACTGATGACCATTGCAACCACCAACATCGCCGCAAAGGTGACCAAATACTCCGGGTCCACAATCGCAAAGGTCAGATAGGGCGGCACGCAAAAAAAGTCAAACGCCGCCACGCTCGCCAAAGCCGTGGCGACAGAAACTTTGCGGCTGGAGCGAGCAGACACCGCCACTACTTCCAACAGGTAGATCATGGCCAGGTTCACAGGTGTAAGGTGAGGGCGCAGGAGCACCGCGAACACGGTTGCCGCAACAACCACCACGGTCGCAAAGATCCACGATCTCGTTTCCTCTGACGCTGCGTCTTGTCCCACATCGACAACGTAGCATGTACCCTTACTGTAGAGTGAACGGCGCGGCTTCAGGTGCCACTGTGCGACTGCGCCGACTCCGCTACTATCACCCGCAGAGTTTCGCCATGATCGGGCAGGTCCAGCTCTTCCTCAAGTTTCCGTAAAGCGACGCCCACTACGTCACGATGATGTATCTTTGACCCCAGCGGGCTCTCTGCGGTCAACCGCAGCCAGATACGATGGAGGCGGTCAACGTCATCTGGCCATAACCGGGGAGGATGGGGGCCAAGATTTACATACACCGGCTCGCGATCAGGACTGTTGAGCTCAAGCGAAAAGGCATGCCGCGGTGTAGGCAGGCGTTCCCATGCCAACCCAATTCGGCGGGCCAGTTCTTCGGAAACCATGCGCTCCGATACACCTGCCACCAAACGTGAGGCTTGCAGGTTCGCCGCCGTCTGCACCATGGCCTCAAAGGGATGCAGCGCCGGAACCACCAACAATTCGACCGTCTTGCCTTGTTTTTCAGCCAGGGTAACCACGCTCGAAAACAATTCCTGTTCGGGCGACGCAAACAACTGTTCGTCCCGCAGATCGTACTCCGCCGCGCCTTTCGAGATCTGCCGGATGGTCAGCACGACAATATCGTGCCGCCGCAAATTCGTCTTCTCCAGCACCTTCTGCAAATGCCACAGGCGCTTGTGATCCCGTACGGCGACGACCACACACCCCGGCCGTGCCCTCAACGTCTCGGATCCCACGTTCGGTTGAAAGTCCAGGTTGAACTTCTCCAGATCCGAGCGATGGCTGGCCTTCTTTTTGGCGTTGATCTTTTCCGAAACCAAAAAGAGAGTGTACAGCACCGCCGTGAACGACACACCGTAAATCGTGGCGATCTGCTTAGTGAACAGATTTGCGATGGCTACCAGGAACAACGCCGCCGTGGCCGCACCCAGCCCGACCGGGATCTCTCGTCCCGCGATGGTGAAATTGAGCGGGACTTTGTATTCCTGATCGTGCCGTTGGTAGCGCAGCACCAACACGCCGAGCGCTTTCAAAGCGAAGCTCCACACCACACCAAACGCATATGCTTCGCCCAGCAGCAGCACGTCGCCTCGGCTGGCAATGATCGTCACAACTTGCAAAAGCGCCATGAGGGTCAGAATGCGATAAGTGGTACCGAACTTGTGATGAGGACGGCGGAACCAATCGACCAAAACTCCGTCCTCCGCTACCCGATTCATCACGCCGTTGACGCCGATTAGCGATGTGTTCACGGCACCCGAAAGAATCAGCACACCCACGATCACGACAAACACGTGGAAGCTCAGTTTCAGCAAGTTCGGACCGGCCAGATGCATCACCAACCCGCCCAGCATATTGTCGTAGTAGTTGGGCCGCAACGCATCGGGGATGATCATTACCGCCAACACGGAAATCACGCCAGTGCAAATCACCGCGTAGGTGCAGACGATGTTTGCCGTAATTTTCAGATTCTTAAGCTTCGGGTAGGCGAGCTCACGATATACCTGGGCCAAGGTCTCAAAGCCGCTCATCGCGAGAAGCGAATGCCCCAGCGCGACCACCATAATGACGAACGACATCTGGGCCCACATGGTGCCGTTCAACCAACCCAACGATTCCTTCGTCAGATGCAGATTCGCGGGGGTAGGCAGCGGAGGCAGCGGCGCTCCACCGCGCACGATCAACGTCAAAGGGCACCAGATCAACAGCGCGACCACCATTACCGTTGTCACCTGCATGATGCGTAGAGCTTTGTGGCTCGATTCCTGCACGCCTTTCATGTTGCTCCACCAGAAGTACGCGGTCACGGCCACGCTGAAAAACACCGAAAACCAATTCGGATCGATGTGCCAAGCCTGGCCGGAGTATTCGGTGATTTCATTGACCAATCGCGCGAGATACTGCCCGGCGGCGACCGCGCTAATGGGGCCGGTCAGAACATAGTCCACAACTAGCGACGAAACCGACAGCTTAGCCATGGTGGGCCCGATGCTATCGCGCACCACAACGTACACCCCCCCGCGCACAAACATGCCGCAGCTTTCCAAATAGATGGAACGTACCACGTAGCTGAACAGCATCACGGCCAGGACCATCCACGGCGCGGGCTTGCCAATCGCTTGTTCGGTGATTCCGCCGATATAGAACATCGTCGAAGCCAGATCGTTCAGCACCACGGCTGCGGCTTCCCAAAATGTGATAAACGTCAGCGCGACGGTGCTGGCCACCACCACCCGAGCTGTTGTGTCCGATTTCAATTTTCCAATGTCAGCGGTCATAAATTCTGTTGTCCTCGACAAAGACTACTCGTTGCCCGTCCTGCTTCAGGATTCGAGCGATCTTTTTACGGTCGTGCGGGTACCATCTTCTTCGTCCACAGACGATCACCAGACAACGCGCTGGTAGCGTCTCGCGTATCGCCGTGAGTAACAGGATTTCCGCCATGGAGGCGCGTCCCCTACACGACAGCTTCCCCGTCCTCCATGAACACAACTGGAACCGGTGGCTCGCCCAACGGGAAGAGGAACCGGTTCGCTCGCCACGAGCACGCTAATTCGGGCGTTTAGCCCCTCGCTAGGGTCTCCGGTCGTAGGTGGAACGGGTCGCGCGTTGAGTTGATGGCGGCGGCTCACTAGTCTCAACGTAAGCTTCCGGCCGTTAAGGCCGCGTCAAATTGTAGGCTACGTGTATAAAAAAGTTGTAAAGACTCGGAGGAAATCGGTGCATTTCCAACCTTGATGACACCGATTCCTTACACCGATTCCTTCATTATGACGGTTCATCGAAAAGCACTGAGCTCCACGCGAGCGAACCGGGACGTCTTGCTGGTGGTCCTGGGCGGACTCACCTTCTTCGTGCTCATTCTCCAGGATGAGGTCCGAAAATGCGGCAGAGTGGCGGTCCACCGCATTTTGGTGGCCTTAAGTCATTTAATTGGAACGGGTTGGGGCGAAGCCGGGGATACGCGTGTGGATGCGCTGAATTTGCTGTCCGATGTACTCCATCACGAGATAGTTCTCGCCGACGTCAAACAGCGTGCAGATATGCGGATGGTTCAAACTGGCGATGGTCTTGGCTTCGCGCTCGAAGCGTTCGCTGAAACGGCCCTCCACTGTCTTGATGGCCACCGTGCGGTCCAGCCGGGTGTCGCGCGCCCGATAGACCGCACCCATCCCGCCCGCGCCGATGGGCGCTTCGATGCGATAGGGTCCGAGGATGGTTCCGGGGGCGAGTTCCACGCTTGTCCAGTATAGTCGGAGCATGGTGGTAACGGTTGACGAAATCTATCTGCCGCTGACGCTTTCCGCTCCCGGCATTACGGACGAAGGTTCGGTCCTACCGGAGGGAAAGTAGGTGGGTTTACCCTCACCCACTCCCAAGCGGACCCGGTCACCAAAAACGAAATTTTCCCCAACCCCCATCCCCACAACCACTTGACCACCCAGGCCCACCCCAAATCGCCCCCAAAACTTGATTTGACCTGCGACCCTATAATCATGCAGGCAAACAAGAAAGCGCCAATTTGGCTTCGTTCCGCAACCCTGCTAGCGTCGGACTTTCGTCCGCTCGGAGATTCAGCTCCGCCAAGAGCTAAACCGCCTGAAATCAATCACTCCCCGGTTCGTTTCGCCAAATTGCTATCCTGAAAGCTTGGACATGCTGCGCGTTCGCTTCGCCCCCTCACCCACCGGTTACCTGCACATCGGCAGCGCCCGCACCTTCATTTTCAACTGGCTCTACGCCCGCCACCACGGCGGCACCGTCGTGCTCCGGTTGGACGACACCGATGTCGAGCGCAACACGCAATCGTCGGTGGACTCCATCTTCGACGGGCTCAACTGGCTGAACCTCGGCTGGGACGAGTTCTACCGCCAAAGCGACCGGCTCCACTTGCACCGCGCCGCCGCCGAGACCATGCGGCAGAAAGGCCTCGCCTACCGCGACTTCACCCCCGCCCGCACCGAAGAAGACGCGACCGAAGGCGGGTGGCTCTTCAACCCCGGTATGCGCGAGTTGACCGATGAAGAAAGCGATCGCCGCGCCGCCGCCGGCGAGCCTTTCGTCCTGCGCTACCGCGTGCCTCGCCCGGAAGGGGAGAAAGTCGTCGTCGCTTTCCACGACGGCGTTTTCGGCAAACAGACTAAGCTCACCAAAGACATTGAGGACTTCGCCCTCCTGCGTTCCAACGGCATGCCGACCTATCACCTGGCCTCCTGCGCCGATGACGTCGACCTCAAAATCTCGCAGATCATCCGCGGGCAGGATCATCTTACCAACACCTTCAAGCACGTCCTCATCTTCGAGGCCCTAGCTGGCGGTACTCCTAAATTCGCCCACTTACCCTTGTTAATCGCCCCCGATGGCGCCAAGTTATCCAAACGCAAGCACGGCCCCGTGGTCAGCGTCACCACTTACCGCGATGCCGGCTTTCTGCCGCATGCTTACGTCAATTTCCTGTGCTTACTCGGCTGGTCTCCCAAAAACGACCGCGAGCAGATGACCCGCCAGGAGTTAGTTGACGCCTTCAGCTTCGAAGGCGTCAACCGCTCGAATGCGGTGGTGAATTTCTCAGAAGAGTCACCCATTGATGCCAAGGCGCTTTGGTTAAACGGCCAGCACTTACGCAGCCTGCCGCTCGACGACTTACTGCCTTTGATCCGGCCCACTTTGCCGCCGCAAAGAGACGAAGCCATTTTCCGCCTCGCCGTCGACGCCGTCCGCCAGCGCTTCACCTCGTTGCATGACTTCTCGACGCGCGGCATTGGCTACTTCTCCGACGACTTTGAGACCGACCCGGTCGCGCTCGACAAACTCAACCAGCCCCAAGCCCGCGAGTTACTCGCCGAGTTAGGCGCGCGGCTGGCGAAGATTCCAGAATTCTCCGAAGCTATCTGTGAAGCCGAGTTACGCAAGGTCGCCGAAGAGCACGGGGTGAAACCGGGCTTACTGATCAATGCGAGCCGGGCGGCGCTGAGCGGGCAAGCCGTCGGTCCGTCCGCCTTTATGGTCTTCGCTTGCATTGGGCGCGAACGCGTCATTGAACGATTAAAGAAGGTTATCCAGGCATGATGATTTTAGGGATTGGCGGCCTCGAAAACGATGCCGCGTGCGCCGTTGTGCGCGACGGTGTGTTAGTCGGAGCGCTCGAAGAAGATAAGCTCCGCCATGGGCCAAACGGGAGATTGCCCGATGCGGCGATCGCCGGCTGTCTGCAATTGGCGGGGGCGACGGCTGCCGACATCGGCTGGATTGCCATCGCCAAGCCCTTCAATACCGAATTCCACATCGACTTACGCCGCCGCTTTCCGCGTGCCCGCATCGCCCTGGTGGAGCATCACCGCGCCCACGCCGCCTCGGCTTACTATCTCTCCGGCTTCCCGCACGCCACCGTACTGACTCTCGACCGCAAGGGCGATTCGCGCTGCGGTGCCTTGTGGAACGCCACCGGCACCTCGCTCACCTTGAAGCAAGAGGCGATCTTCCCGGATTCGCTCGGCGAACTCTATAGCCGCGTCACCCGCTTACTCGGCTTTACGCCCAACGCCGACGAGCACAAAGTGCAATGGATGTCCGCAGCGGGCGAGCCGCGCTTCCGCGACTTATTCGCCGGCATGATCGAGTCCAGCCCCGACACCTGGGCCCGCCTCGACCTGAGTAAGCTGGACCAACTTAGTGGAAGCGAACCCAAAGACGTCGCCGCTTCCCTACAGCGCGTCGTCGAAGAGACGGTGATTCGGCTCGCGGGCCAAGGCGAAAACCTCTGCCTCGCCGGTGGACTCTTCCAAAACGCCATGTTAGTCGCCGCGCTCGAAAACTGTGGCAACTGGAAGCGCGTCTTCGTCCAGCCCGCCGCCGGCAATGCCGGCACCGCGCTGGGCGCGGCGGCGCATGCCTGGCACGAAGTGCTGCGCGAATCCTGCCCCATTGCTTTCCCCACCATGGCGCTGGGGCTCAGTTACTCGGCGGAGGAGATCAAGAAGATCGTCGAGAATTGTAAGCTCGATTTCCGCCTACTCGGCACCACCACCGAGATGGTGGCCAGCGTGGTGAGCCAGTTAGGCGAAAACAAGATCGTGGCTTGGATGCAGGGCCGCATGGAGTTCGGGCCGCGAGCTTTGGGTTACCGCAGCATTCTCGCCTCGCCTACGGATCCGTACGCCAGCGAAAATCTGAACCTCTATATTAAGCACCGCGAGTTATTCCGCAAGTTCGCCGCTTCGGTGCCGGCTGAGTTAGCCGGCGAGTACTTTGAAGTGGGCGAGAATGCCGGTCACTTAGCCACCATGAGCCGGGTGAAACCGGCTTACCGGGAACAATTCGCTAGCGCCTTACTAGGCGACGGCTGGATCCGCTTGCACGCCGTTAGTGCCGACGAGAATCCGTTGTATCATCGCCTGTTACTCGAAGCGGGACGCAGCCTGGGTCTGCCGGTGCTCTACAATACGTCCTTCAACCTATTCGGCGACCCAATCGTGTGCAGCCCGCGCGACGCCGTTCGCAGCTTCTATTCGAGCGGCATCGATTCCATGGTGATCGGCAATTTCCTACTCGAGAAGTAAACCTTTCCGTACCCGCCTTCCTAATTTATAAATGCGGCTAACTAGCCCACGGCGTCAGCCGTGGGAACCATTCTAATGCGGTTCGTGCCCCACAGCTAACGCTGTGGGCTGGTATTTCAAGAAGGAAGAGTTACAGCGCTTGCCCGCGATAGCTTTCGAGCCGCGCGATACGATCTTGCGTCGGCGGATGCGTGGAGAACAACTTCGCAAACCACGCGCCGTTGATCGCCGGAATGATGTACATGTGGGACATGGCCGGCGTCGACGATTCCATCGGAATGCGCTTCGACCAAGTCTCCAGCTTCGCCAGCCCCGAGATCAAGCCTTCCGGCGTGCCGGTGTACTTGGCCGCGGCATAGTCGGCACTGAACTCGCGTGTGCGCGAGATCGCCATCTGAATCACGCCCGCCGCCATGGGAGCGAGGATCATCATGGCCAAGCCACCGATCATGCCTCCGCCGCCCGAATCTTCGTCGTCGTCGCGGCGACCGCCCATGAACATCATCATGTGGCCCATGTAAGAGATGGCGGCGGCGATGGTGGCCGCGATGGAGCCCGTCAGAATATCGCGATTCTTCACGTGGCCCAGTTCGTGGGCGATCACGGCTTCCACTTCCCGGTCGCTCATCAAATCGAGCAAGCCCGCCGAGACGGCCACCGACGCGTGCGAAGGATTGCGGCCCGTGGCGAAGGCGTTGGGCGAAGCCTCCGGCAACACCCACAGCTTCGGCATCGGGATCCCCATGCGCTCGCACAACTGCGCCGTCATCGGCCCAATTCGTGTAAAGATGGCTGCATTTTCGGTCTCACTTACTCGGACGGCCCCACTCGAGGAGAGCGCCATCTTCTCGGAAAAGAAGTAGCTAAAGAAGTTCATCCCCACGGCGATCACCAGGGCGATGGTCATGCCCTGTTGCCCGCCCGCCAAACGTCCGGCCAGGATCAACATACCGCTCAGCGAGCCAAGCAAAAGTGCTGTTTTGAGTGCGTTCATAGGTTCTCTGCTTAGTATGACGGATGGACCGTGCGTAAGGTTCCGGCCAGCCCACCTAGCTGTTCGGACGGGGTCGCCTATAAGGTCAGTCCCACTACGCTTCATAGGAGTTTTGCTGATGGGCTTTCTAGACCCCCAGGTCTACACTGACATAAGAATGCAGTACTGGCGGGCGGGCATGCGCGAAGCTTTTGGGATGGGTTCGGCCTTCGTTATGCTGAATCTGCCTTTGTCCATCGTCTATCTGTATTACCCCGAATCGCGGCAATGGTCGCTGATGGCGGTGCTGGCGATTCCGGGCTTGATCCTGCCGGCCCTGTGCGCCATCACGCGCTTGTTCCGCCAGGACGCTGGCCCCGCCGTGATGGGGGCCAGTTGCCTACTGGGCGCCACACTGGCGGCGTCCGGCAACCATATGTCGTTGATGGCCCTGGCCAACTTCGGCATCTTCCTAGGGGACCGCACCGGTTTCTCGCGCCTGCCGGCCCCACTGCAAGCCGACCTCAGCTTCTGGAAAAAGCACTTCGCCGAAACGCCCGGCTACTGGCTGCCCAACGCCAACGACATTTTGAACCTCGTGCTAATGTTCGGCTTTGTCGCCGCCCTCACTGCCGGATGGCTCCTCACCCGCCAATGGTTTCGCCTCGCCAACGCTTCCAGCCGGTAAACTCATCGTCCAGAGTGGATAACATATTATCCATAATGCTGATAAATCGCCTATAATGGATAACAGGATGTCCATTAGCTTAAAGACGCCGCAAGACGTGCAACATGAGCTAGCGACCCGGTTCAAGGCACGGCGCCTGTCCAGAAATCTGAGCCAGCAAGGGCTGGCCACCCGCTCCGGCGTCAGTTGGGGCACGCTGAAGCGCTTTGAACATACCGGACTTATCGCCCTCGACTCACTGCTTAAGCTAGCCCTCGTCCTCGATTGTCTGGACGATTTCGACCAGCTCTGCACCGATCATCGAAGCGACCTCGCAGGCAGGTCCTTAGACTCCATCCTGGCGGAGACCAAACGGCGCAGCAAGGGCCAGATCAGATGACCCATACCCCCACGAGCCTGTTGACCGTCTTTCTGGATCAGGGGAAACGCCGCAAAGCCGGGCGATTGGCCATCCGAGGCCGGCAGATTCTCTACGAATACGACCCCGCATTCCTCGACTCGGCCATCGAAATCTCCCCCTTCAAATTGCCCTTGAAATCCGGGGTGTCCATCTGCCCCGA
>JAYVRS010001025.1:0-3257 GCA_043776185.1 Bryobacteraceae bacterium
TCGCTGTTCGCGACCGGCCTCGGGCCGACGCTTCCCGATCTCGAACTGGGCGAGACGTTTCCGTCGAGTCCGCTTTCGGTGGTGAATCCACCGCTGGGAATTTCCGCGAATGGGAAGCCCGCTGAAATACTCGGCGCAGTCGGCCACCCAGGGTCGGCGGACACCTATCAGGTGAACTTCCGGATGCCCTCGGACACCGGCAAAGGATCGGTCAGCCTCCAACTGAGCGCAGCTTGGATTGCGGGCACGCCCGTGAATATCACCGTACAATGACGGCAGGGTAAACGGGCCATCCACCAGGGGTGGGACACTTTTGTTCAGCTTTTGAGTAGCCGACCAACCGGGCGCAATGGGTGCACGCTGCACAGTTGATCGTTCCGTGACCGGACTCCATTTCCTATTTCTCAAGTGCCCCGTTTTTCGATTGTAGTTTTTCGATTCCGCTCCAAACGATCTCAGCCAGGTGGCGGGAGAAGGCGGTCGGAATTTTCGAATCGGCCAAGTAGCGAGCGTAGAATGCCCCCACGAGCATGTTGACCGCGCAATCCAGGTCGACGTTGGGCCTGATTTCCCCCTGCGCTTTTGCCCGGTCGAGGATCGCACGCAACATTTCCCGCCGTGGTGTCACCAGCCTTTCTCGAAACAAAGCAATGAGTTCCGGCGTGTGAGCCTCTTCAGCAATCACGGTCCCGATAAGCGACATCCCATGAGGCCGCAGGAGGGAGCGCGAGAAGTTCTCCAGTGTGCTGGTGAGGTCGCCCACGGTAGAGCCGGTAGCAACCGGCGGTTCCAACAGTCGCAGGGTGCGAATAGCCGCCGTCGCTAAATCCGCCTTCGACAGCCAGCGCCGATAGATCGTCGGCTTGCTGACGCCAGCCTCCAGGGCCACAGCATCCACCGACATCCGGTTGTAACCGTGTTCTCTCAACATTTGAAGAGCCACATCCAAGATGCGGCATTCCGTTACCGGATCGCGTGGCCGGCCGGGAGCGCGATCGGGCGTTAGAGTGCTCGGTTTGTTCTTGGCCCGTTTGCTTTTCATATTTTTTTAATCCGAAAAACCAGCTTGACATTCTTTATGAATACGATACAGTATCGTAATAGTAGACACAAGCCCCTTATGAGCCTCAAAGATCCCAACGTGACCAACGCGGAATCTCGAAAGAGAATCGCTATCGTGCTTTCGAACCCCGCCGTTTCAACAACCACCGGTTGGCCGGTGGGATTCTGGTGGAGTGAACTGACGCATCCTTATTATGAGTTTGAAGAGGCCGGCTACGAGGTTGAGATCTTCAGCCCGAACGGCGGCAAGTGCGAGCCCGATGCGATGAGCGATCCGCGCGATGCGAGTGGGTATTCTTCAAGCGACCTGATCAGCATGGGATTCATTGCCACCGCCAAGTTGGTGGCGCTGGTGGAGAATACGGGCAAGGTAACCGATATCGACATTCGGAGATTCGATGCAATCGTGGTGGCGGGCGGGCAAGCGCCCATGTTCAACTTCGAGAGCGCGACTAGTCTGCACCAGAAGTTCTCCGAATTCTATGAGGCGGGCAAGATCGCGGCGGCACTGTGCCATGGAGTTGCGATACTGCGATACGCCAGACTGAGCCAAGGCGAATTAATCGTCAAAGGAAAGACCGTTACCGGCTTTGCCAACGTGGAAGAGGACTTCGCCGATAACGCCGTTTGGGGTATGAACTTGCTGCCACGGGACAAGCACGTGATGCCCTGGCGCATCGAAGACGAGCTAAAGAAAACGGGAGCCAACTTCATCCAGGCGGGACCATGGCGCGGCTTCGCGTGCCGCGACGGCAACCTCATTACGGGGCAGCAAAATTTCTCAGGATCAGAAACAGCCAAGGCGGTCATCACCGCACTCGGCAGGTGAGAGCAGACTATGAACATCGCATTTATTGGTTACGGCAACGTCGGAGCGCCCTTGGCCGACCATCTCCAACGAGCCGGACATCAGGTCACGCTGGCAGCGAAAGATGTCCAATCCGATAGCGTAAAAAAGGCCCTGGCGAGGAATTCCAATCTGCGAGTGGACACTCCCGAGGCGGCGGTAAAAACGGCGGAGGTGGTCTTCCTCGCGACGCCATTCCAGGCGAATGAAGCGGCACTCTCGGGAGTTGCTTCCGAGATCAAAGGTAAGATCCTAGTGGATTGCACCAATCCAGTTGGTCCTGGACTATCACACGGGTTAAACAACGTGCGATCGGGATCGGAAGCCGTTCAAGCGCTGGCGCCGAATTCCTACGTGGTCAAAGCATTCACCATTTACGGATTTGAGAACTTCGATAACAATGCGTATCCGGGTTACAACGTTAAACCAGTGATGATGTTATGCGGAGATGATTCCGCGGCCAAAGAAACAGTGTCGCAGCTGGTCACGAAGTTAGGCTGGGAGCCTCTCGATGTCGGTGGAATCGAACAAGCCCTGCATCTCGAACACATGACTCTGCTGTGGATCAGAATGGTGCGCGTCAAAGGTGGCTCACCGAACATCGTCTGGGCTGCGCTAAAACGGTAGTTTATGTGGCACCTGATTCCAGGGGCACTGTGGCTCGGCATACGGTGGCTCGGCATACGGTGGCTCGGCATGTTGTGCGCGCAGCCACCGCCGTCCTACCAGCCGATTCGTTACGAAGAAGACTGGAGCGCGTGTAAGAATAAGGCCCTCCATCGGGACGCGTTCGACTCACTGAAGTACATCCGTTTGGGACACGAAGGATGGTACATGACTCTCGGCGGGGAGGCGCGCGAGCGTCACGATATCCTCGACCATCCGGGCTTCGGTTCGGGTCCAACCGATACCAACGGCTTCCTGCTTCAACGCTACTTGTTATCGGGCGATTTCCACCTCGGGCCGCGAGTCCGAGTTTTTGCCGAAATGCAGAGTGGCTTAGCCAACGGCCGCAATGGAGGACCCAGGCCAACCGATGCCGACCTCCTGGAAGTTCACCAGGCGTTTGCCGATTTCGATTTGGTGCCTTCCCAGCGCGGCTCGTTGATCTTACGATTAGGACGTCAAGAAATCTCTTTTGGCACGGGGCGTCAGATATCTCCTGCGGAGGGGCTAAACGTCCGCCGTTCGATGGACGGTGCCCGCCTGACCTACCGAAAAGGGCCGTGGACATGGAATGCGGCCGCCTTGCGCTTGGTGAGAACCAATCCGGGAGCTTTTGACGACACACCGGATAACGGTCAAAGCTTTTGGGGGACGGGCGTGATTGGCCCTCACCCTTTTCACA
>JAYVRS010001026.1:0-3253 GCA_043776185.1 Bryobacteraceae bacterium
TAACGTGCAAGGGCGAAGATACGATGGATTGTCTCACCGCCCCTCAAGTAACGGCCTTGCGTAAGATCTACCAGGGTCCGCGTAACTCGCGCACCGGTAAACAAATTTTTGCCGGCAGCGCTCCAGGCACCGAGGCCGTGCCCGGCGCTTGGTCCTCCTGGACCGTCACGTCGCCCCCCGAAAAGTCACTGCAATACGGCTTTGGCTTCTCCTTCTTCGCCCACGCCGTCTTCGAGGACCCTAAGTTCGACATCAAGTCACTCGAGTTCGATGCCGATATCGACTATGGCCATCAGAAAGCCGGCATTCACTTGAATTCCAGCAGCCCCGACTTACGCAGCTTTCGCGCCCGCGGCGGTAAATTGATTCAGTTCCATGGCTGGGGCGATGCCGCCATTCCGGCCGCCAGTTCTATCGACTATTACGAGCGCGTCAACACTTTTATGAAGCGCTTCCCGAATCCCCGTACGGGTGGCTCTTCGCGTGAAACGCAGGACTTCTACCGGCTCTTCATGGTGCCTGGCATGGGCCACTGCGCCGGTGGCATTGGCCCGCGTAACTTCGGCCAAGGTTCGCCCGTCGCCGGCGATGCCGAGCACGATGTGCTGACTGCTCTCGAAACGTGGGTCGAAAAAGGCGCGGCCCCCGAGCGTTTGATTGGTACCGGAATTACCGGCACTCAGGCGCCACAGCCACTTACTCGTCCGCTCTGTGTCTATCCCCAGGTGACGCGCTACAAGGGCTCGGGAGACGCGAACGCGGCCGGTAATTTTTCCTGCGTCGCGCCGTAGGATGACCAGCGGTCAATGATGGGGCAGGCTGCACAATGGCCGACTACATTGACGCTGGTCCGGATCATGTCGATCAACGCATCGACGCCGAGTAACATGGTGAGTCCCGCGGCCGGCAATCCGAAAGTGGCAAACAGGCCGCTCAGAATCACAAAATTCGCCCGCGGAATTCCCGCGACGCCTTTGCTGGTTAGCTTCAACGTGAGTAACACAATTGCCTGTTGCGAGATACTCATCTGGATGCCGGCCGCCTGCGCCACAAATAGAGTACACATCGCCAGATGAACGCAACTCCCGCTCAGATTGAATGACAAACTCAACGGCGCCACGATGCCCAGCACTCGCTGGGGCACGCCGTATTCGGCCATCTTCTCGAGCGTCCGGGGTAGCGCCGCCGCAGAAGAGGTGGTGGCGAAGGCTACGAGAAAGGGCTCGCGGGCGTAACTCGCAAAGCGGCCGATGGGCACGCGGGCGATCCACAGCGACCCGCCCAGCACCACCACAAGGAAGAACGCCTGCGCCACCCAGGCCAGCGCGACAAACCGCGCCAACCCAGCCAGCGCCGCCTGCCCGCTGTTCGCCACCGTCAGCGCCATCGCCGCAAATACTCCGGCGGGCGCCACATACATCACGTATCGGGTGTAGCGAAAGGCGATCTCGGAAAGCGCATCGGCAAAGCGCACCACCGGCAAGGCCTGGTGCCCGGCCGCATGGCAAGCCAGCCCGAACAGAATGGAGAACACCACGATCTGCAAGACATCGCCCCGCGCCATCGCATCCATGATGCTGGCCGGAAAGACATTTTCAATCAGCCGCGCTATGGTCAGGGGCACGGCCTGGGCGGTGGATACCGGCAGCGCAATGCCGACTCCGGGTTGCGCCCATAGGACCGCGAACCACCCAATTAACAGGGCTAACGAGGAGACCACTTCAAAGTAGACAATCGCCCGCCAGCCGACGCGACCTAACTCCTGGAACGTTCCGCCCGAGGCGACGGCTCGCACTAACACCGCGAATAACACCGGCGCGATGATCGACTTGATCAGTTGAAGAAAGACGTTGCTTACTACCGCCAGTTGCTGCGCCCAAGCCGGTGCTAACCAGCCGAAGAGAGCGCCGCCGGCGAGCGCCAGGATCATGCCTTGGGCGAGTGACAACTAACGCACCATCTGCGAAACGGGGTCGATGATTGTCTGCTGGGAGACTCGGGCGGGTAAGGTGGTAAGCAACACAAATGTTGTCCCGGTGGCGGCGTCAGCCCAGCAGTCGGTGCCGGTGGAACCGCCGTGGCCAAATCGATGGGGCGGCAAGGCCCATCCGATTCCGTAGGGTTGGTTCAGGCCCGCGTTCTGATTCTTCACCATCATCGCCGCGCTGGCGGGAGTTAGTGGCTTGCCCGCCGGCTTCAGAAAGTAACGCAGCAACTTAGTAACATCGGCCGCCGTCGAATGAACGCCGCCCCAAGGCGCCGCCAGGTTGCGCCAATAGTCGCTATTCCAGTCCCAGTGATTGCCGCCCTTGGGATCGGCGAACTCCACTTGGCAGTTAGCTGTATCGGCGATCTTGAGCCGCGTCCCCAAGCCAAGCACGCTGTCTTTCATGGCCAACGGCGCAAAGACTTGCTGTTCCAGAAATTGCGGAAATGGCTGCTGAGTGATCTGCTCGGCGATCGTGGCGGCCAGCAGAATGCCCATGCTCTGGTAACTCACCTTGGTGCCGGGGGCGAACAGCAGCGGCGTCTTCACCGCCGCTTTGGCAAAGTCGCTCAGCGGCGCATGGCGCTCGCGCAAGGCAATGTTATTCGGCAACATGTCGGGCAAACCCGACGAATGGCTGAGTAAGTGCCGCAACGTGATGCGCGGGTCAAGGCCCGGCAAGTGCTTGCTGGCCGGTTCATCCAACTTCAACAAGCCGCGATCGACAAGTGTCATCACCGCCGTTGCCGTCATCGGCTTGCTGATGGAGGCAATCAGAAACGGCGTCGTAGCCTTGGCGTCGCCGAATGACTGCTCATACTGAAAAGCGCCTCGCTCGACGCGCAGCACCGCCGCCCGCAGTTTGCCGGAAGCGACGGACTCTGATAGCAACTTCCCGGCCGATGCCAGGTGCGGCTTGTCGAGCGCGAGGAGCGAGGTAGCGAAAAAAGCTCGTCGAGATAGATACACGACGAAATGATACTACTCCTGGCGGGGGACCACTACTCAAGAATATTTAGCGTCCGATTTTCACTTGAGCCGCGACGGAAGGGAGCGGGCCCGATGCTTGCTTAGCGCCAGTAGAGTGGGGCCCGCTTTTGAGGAAGGCAATTTCTCTATTTATAGAATCAATCGCTTGGCTGAAGGAAGAGGCGGAGCTAAAGCTCCGCGCTGGACTTTGGCCATTCCAGAGGTCAGCCATTGGCATAACAAGCGGCCGCAGTAAGGGAGAAGGAGCATTTCTGGGGCTTCGTGTGGGAGGTGGGG
>JAYVRS010001027.1:0-3252 GCA_043776185.1 Bryobacteraceae bacterium
TTCCAGCCGCCGGAGGCTCTCGGTTCGTTCGATGCCCGCGTGGCCCTCCCGCTGGCCGGATACCGTAGCCAGCCGTTCGCCCGCCTCGTCGATCCGCAAGGCGTTTCGCTTCGCCTTTCCCAACAAGCCAGTTCTACCCCGTCAGAGCCACTGGTGCGGTTCAATCTTTATGGCGGACCCCAAGCCGGGTATCTTTGCCCCGAACCCTTCGTGGGAATCCAAAATTCGTTGAACCTCGGCCACGGTTTTCTGAAGTTACTGCCGGGTAAGGACTGGAAATGGCGTCTGGAGCTTCAGGTGGAAGAACCGCTGGCGCCGGTGGCGTCGACTTACGGTCAAATTGAACGCATCGGGACGGGCTTTGGCTTTGTGGAGGGGCCGGTCTGGTCGCGCCAGGGCTATCTGATTTTCAGTGACATGTATCATTCCCGCATCATGAAATTGGCTAGCCCGAATCATCCGGAAACGCACCGCAATTACTCCCAGGCCGCCAACGGCAATGCGCTCGATCGCCAGGGTCGTCTCTATAGCTGTGAGCGCGATGGCCGGCGGGTCACGCGTCTGGATCCGGACGGCAAACTGACGGTGGTCGCTTCCGCATGGCAGGGGAAGCGTTTGAATTCGCCGAACGATATAGCCATCCGGCGCGATGGCCACCTTTACTTTTCCGATCCCGCTTCGAAGGCCGTGTTGGAGCCCCAGGAAATCGGATTCAGCGGCGTCTATCACGTGAACCCGGCGGGCAAGCTCTCGCTGGTTACCTCAAAAATGACCCGGCCAAATGGCGTCGCTCTCACGTCGGATGGCCGTACGCTTTACATCGCCGATTCCCAGGAGAAGAAAGTTCTGGCTTACGATTTGGATGGCGAAGGCAACGCCTCTCACGAACGGGTCTTTCTGACGGACATGGCCGGATCTCCTGACGGGCTTCGCGTGGCGGAAAACGGGAATCTTTATATCGCCGCGAAGGGTATCGCGGTCTACACGGCGGCCGGCAAGTTGATCCGCACGATCGAGTTTCCGGAAGCGCCGGCGAACTGCGCCTTTGGCGATGCCGACCTGAAAACTCTGTATGTTATGGCGAGAACCTCCGTCTATCGACTCCGAATTCCGGACCGCGGCTCGTTGCAGTATTAGCCGAAAGCGAAATCACAGACCGACACCCGGAGAACGCGTCTAGACTAGGCGCCTCCGCTGACGAACAGAAATGATCGAAATCCCACGGTCGAGCACTTAAGAATTCCACTTCAAAGCGGCGATGGCTTGCTTGAGACCAGCCTCCGCGTCACCCAACGGCGAGTATTCGTGCGCGATGTAGCCGGTGTATCCGGTTTCGGCGATGGCGCGGGCCACGGCGGGGTAGTAGAGCTCTTGTTTGTCGTTTAACTCATGGCGGCCGGGGATGCCGGCCGTGTGATAGTGGGCGATCCATTGGTGGTCGTTTTGGATGGTCCGGATGATGTCGCCCTCCATGATTTGCATGTGGTAAATATCGAAGAGTAACTTGACCCGCGGCGAGCCCACTCGCTTACAAACCTCGACGCCCCACTTACTGCTGTCGCATTGATAGCCCGGATGATTCACCTTACTATTGAGTAACTCAAGCGCCAGGGTGACACCTTTGTCCTCGGCCATAGCTTTGAGCCGGTTACAGAATTTGACCGTGTTATCCAGGCCTTGCTCGTCGGTAAGGCCCTTGCGTTCGCCTGAAAGCAGAATCACGTTCGGCGCGCCGTAATCCGCGGCTTGTTGGATGGTTTCGCGAAGGCCGGCCTCCAGCTTGTCGTGCAGATCCAGTTGATTGATGCCGTCGCGGATGCCGCTGGCGCTGGGGATCATGCTGGGCACGAGGCCGTGTTTCTTGAGCGTGGGCCAATCCGGAGGGCGGATGAGGTCGAAGCCTTGAATGCCCAGGCGGGCGGCTAGTTTGCAGGCGGAGTCTAGGTCCATGTTCCGCCCGAAGACGCTGCGGCACACGGCCTGCTTGAACTTGGCGACGGGAGCCGCCGGAGTCTGTGCAGCTAGCGGCAACGCCGCGGCAGTAGGAATGAAGAGGCGACGAGTCATTCTTGACACATCGTACACCCAGCGCGTTAGCGCATTTCGGCCATCAAGTCTCGCGCTTGCCCGATCTGCGCCGCCGTGCCACGCATCGCCAGCGCCGAGGAGGCATTGTAAGTGAACAAACGCCGAGCGCCAGTAGCCGTCCGCACCTTCACCGCCGCCTGTTGTAACTGTTGTGTGGTCGTCGTTCGCGGCAAGTAGAACAAGTAGACGGTGTCCTCCGGCGATCCGGGAATCTGATACTCGGCGTTCTCTCGTTTCTGCGGTTCATCCAGCCGGTTGACCAGCCAGTGAGCCAGGGTCACCTGGCTGGGCGCGCCTCGCACCGCCATGGCGGTTTGCGCCGTCGATGTCATCAAGTGGCGGATATCCGTCAAAGAACGCACCAACGTCGCCACCTGCTGAAGATCCTGGCCAGGTTTGGTGTTCTTCAGGAAGAACACTTGCACCGCCTGTTCTTCGGTCTTTTCCAGATGGGCTTCGAAGGTGGCCGTACCAGACGCCACGCCATCCAGTTGCTGCATCAGCCAATCGGCCAGGTTGCCCTGCGCGGCGGAACCGCGGAAGGTGATGGTTCGCTTCTCGCCGTCGGCGGCAAGCTCCTTAACTCCAGAAATCATCCGCACCACGGTGGCGATCTCGTAGACCTCTTCCGACGTCTTGGACTTCGTGAGATGGAAGACGCGTTCGAGGTCGGCCTGGGCCAGCAACAGGGGCACGATCAACAGCAAACGATACATGGCAAGGCTCCTTCGCCAATAGAGACGCTAGTGCGGCCAAGGGCGTGCAAAGAAAACGTATCATGGGTGTGGACCATGAAAGGCAAGTTGCTCCTGATCGGCGGCGCGATGGTGATGTTGGCGGCGACCGCCGCCGCCGTCTGGTACGCCCGTCCGCGCCCCGAAGCACCCGCGAAGCCGATGGTGGTGGCCGAAGTGCCGGCCGTCAAAGGCAGCGAGCTCAGCCTCTCTGGACGCGTGCAGGCCACCAAGCTCATCCAAGTGCTGGCGCCCGTGGATGGCGTGATTGAGGAACTCCGCGTGAAGGAAGGCGAGGATGTCGCCGAGGGGCAATTGATGGCCCGCGTGAAGAACAACTCGCTTGACTTAAACCACGACCAGACCGCCCAACAACTGGAAGCGCTTCAATCGAAGGTGAACAACCTGGAGTCCACGCTCATCGCCTCCC
>JAYVRS010001028.1:0-3250 GCA_043776185.1 Bryobacteraceae bacterium
GTTACGCGCACCGAAACGGGGAAAGTGCCCGCCGTCGTAGGCGTCCCGGTCAGCGCGCCGCTGCTGGCCAGTGCCAGCCCCGCTGGTAGAGGTCCGGTGGCCAGCGCGAACGTATAAGGCGGAAAGCCGCCGCCGCCCGCGATCTGCGCCGTGTACGCCGTGCCGACATTGCCGTTGTCCAGAGTGCTGGTCACGATACTCAGCGCAGGCTGCACGACAAGGGTGAAGGGCTTGGTGGCCGCCAGATTGCCCCGGTCCACCACCCGGACGACGATATCGAAGCTGCCGGCTGCTGTCGGTGTGCCGGTAAAGATGCCGGCGCTGGTCAAAGTGATCCCCGCCGGCAGCGTGCCGCCGACTAAATTGTAAGCAAACGGCGCGGTCCCGTTTTGGGCCGCTAGCGTCATGCTGTAAGCCACGTTGACCACCGCGTCGTCCAGCGTTGCCGTCGAGATGTTCAGGCCGGCCGTCGCGGTCACCGCGACGTCGCGAGTCGCCGTGGCGTTCACGCTGTCGCGCACCTGCACGGTGAAGTTGCTGGTTCCGGCCGTCGTCGGCGTTCCCGAAAACACGCCGTTGGTCCCCAGCGTTACGCCCGCCGGCAGCGTGCCCGCTGAGACGCTCCAGCTATAGGGAGGGATGCCGCCCGTGGCGGTCAAGGTGGAAGCAAAAGCTTGCCCCACGGGGGCGGCGGGTAGCGCGGTCGGCACGATGCTCAACACGCCCGTGCCCACCGTGAGCGTATAGTTTTGGGTCGCGGCTCCCCCGGGATATCCGATCAAACCGCTGGCCGTGTCCGTCACTCGCACGCTAAAGGTCGCCGTGCCCGGGGTTGTGGGTGTACCGGTAAGTAACCCATTCGTGGCGAGCGTAATCCCGGCCGGCAGCGCGCCGGAACCTAGGGTCCAAACGTAAGGCGCATTTCCGCCCGTCGCGGATAGACTGGCTTGGTAAGGCGCTCCCGGAATCCCCGTCGGAAGGGTGGTGGAACTGATGGTGAGCAACGCTGGATTGACGGCCAACGAGACGTTCGCTTGCGCCGCCACGCCCACGCTATCCACCACCCGGATGATGAATTGAAAAAGCCCGATCGTATTGGGAGTTCCGGTTAGCGTCGCTTGCGAGATGCCAATACCCGGTGGCGGCAAGGTCGGTGACAGGATGCTCCAGGTAAAGGGCGCCGTACCGCCCAGGACCGTCAGCGCCGTCGAGTAACTTTGGGCCACCCGCGCGGCCGGAAAAGTAAGTGAGGTAATCTGTACTGGCGTTCCGGTCACCGTCACCGTCGCCGTGGCGAACGCCGTCGCGCCGTTCGCGTCACGGACGCTGATTTGAAAGGAAAAAATGCCATTGGTCTGCGGGATGCCACTCAGCAACCCCGTGCTCCCATTGAGGCCAATGCCGGGCGGCATGATGCCCACCGCAGAGTAAGTGAAGGGCGCCGTACCGCCGCTGGTGGTGACGTTCGCCCCATATTGCACGCCCACTTGTCCCGGCGGCAAGTTCGCCGTCAGTGTCGGCGGCGGGTTGACGGTAATCGTAAAGATTCGATTCACGTTCTGGGAGATACTCGTCCCACTTTGGCTGGTGCTCCCAGACGGGTAATTGGCATAAAGCTGCACTGAGTAAGCGGTCGGAACCGGAACTGCGGGAAATACCCCGGACAAAGTCGCGGTCGTGCTGTTACTCGGAATGCTGATGCTGATCGACGTGGGTAGAGTTCGGGTTCCCGTGTCCCAGCCGCTGGGTAAGCTCACATTGATGGTGCGCGTCACGGCGATGCCCGCAGTGGCCGCCGGTAACGTCGCGTCAGTCAGAAAGACCAGGCGTCGGTCGGTCGCGATGGAGTAGGAACGAAAAGTCAACTGTTGATTGTTCGATGTGGCGATAATCGAAAAGGCCGACCCCTGGTTTGGCGCGCTTGGCGTGCCGCTTAAGGTTCTGGTGTTTTGGTTGTAACTGAGCCCAGCGGGTAGCGGAATCTGGGCGGACAGCGAGAGCACGGTGTTTGCCGGGCAAGCGGGGCAGGAGAAAGTCTGCGTGAAGAATTCTCCGGTAAAAGCCTCAAAGCTTGTCGGACTTGTGGGTAAGATCTGATTGTTAGTCTGAGGGAAAAGCGCTGAGCTAAGCAGAAGTGATAGCCCCAAGCCGCGCACCATAGTTACTTTCCGCATTACTGTTCCACCTCGTTATGAGGCACGTCCGCAGTCGGTACAAAGAATAGTCGTTGACTCGTGTTCAAAGTCTCCACTAGCCAAGCTGGGCCGCTGCCGGAAGTGATCAGGCGCAGCGTCCCGCTGGTTCCTAGCCGTTCCACCCGTTCTACGGAGCAGTTACACGAGGCCTCCGCCAGTAGCGTGCCTTGATCGTCAAACCAGATCACTCGGCCGCCTGCGCGGTCAATGGCGAGGATCCTTCCCGCCGCCGGACTCTCGAGCCACGGCGAGTCCACCGGCAGCGCGAAACGGTTACTGCCTAGCACTAACTCCGCGCCGTCGGCAAAGGCCAGTGTATTCGTGCCCGCCACAAAGGTGAATCCAGCCGACTTTCGGCCTAATACCCTGGCCCCCTGAGCGTTTTGCAGTAAGAGTTCGTCGCCCGAAATCGCCAGTATGCTGGAGCCGTCGTCGCTCACCGCGTAACTCTCGGCTAACAGGCTCGTCTCCTCCCGCGCCTCAAAAGCGCTGCCCCGCTGGACGTAAACGCGCACTTGCCCGTTGTTCGCCAACAGCAATGCTGTCCCCAGCGGACTCCAGACCTTAGTGCCGGCGCGGGTTGCGCCCCGCAACGGAGTAACTCGTCTCGTAAGTAAGTCAAACAGCACCGTTGTATCCCCTTCGCGAGCGATCGCGCGTTGGCCGCTGGGGCTGATCAGGATCTCTGTAAGTTCGTCGGGCCATCCGGCGGCGGGGCCCAACCGGGCGGCCCCAGCCACTCCGTAAATGGCCTGTAGCGACCGGCCATCGGCAGATTGCGACCAGCCCAAGGTAGGTCCGGTCATCTCCTGGGCGTAAGTTACTAAGGGAAGCAAGGCGAATAGTGTATATTTCACGGTGATAAGTCCTTGAGTTACCGGGATATTAACGGGGCGGGCCCACGGTGGGTGTGCCAGGGGAGAGTACGGTTGGCCGGGAGGGACTTACACCGCCTCCACTACTACTGCTGCTGCCGCCACCACCGCCGCCCGCGCCCAGGGCGATGCCGATGCCGGCCGCGGCGCCGATGCCGACGATCAGCCCGATCATGCCGG
>JAYVRS010001029.1:0-3245 GCA_043776185.1 Bryobacteraceae bacterium
CAGCATGCGTCGGCGAACGTGCTGAAGCGCATGAAACGCGGCTCACACGGCGACTACTTCCTGAAGCTGATCGAGCGCATTCGCCAGACCATTCCCGGCGTCGGCATCCGCTCCAGTTTCATTGTCGGCTTCCCAGGCGAAACCGCAGCCGACTTTGACGAATTGTGCGAATTTCTGAAAGCCGCCAAACTCGACCGCGTGGGCGTATTCAAGTATTCCGATGAAGATACCAGCGCCTCCTATGCGCTTGACCAGAAGGTGGACGGGAGGACGATCCACAATCGCCGCCAGTGCCTGATGGCCGTCCAGCGCAAGATCTCCGCCGCGATGAACAAGCGGCTGGTGGGCTCCGAATTTACCTTGTTGGTGGAAGGGCCTTCGCCCGAAACCGACCTGCTTTGGGAAGGCCGTTTGCAAACCCAGGCGCCGGAGATTGACGGCGTATGCTACATCAACGATTTCGGACCTTCGGGCGAGACGCCCATGCCCGGCCAATTCCGCCGCTTCCGCGTGACGGAGTCGACGGACTATGACCTGGTGGGCGAATTACTCGATACCGGCGTCAAAACCGATCTGGCTCCGGCCAATCCTTTTCCGATTTTGAATCTCACCACGTCCCGACCTACTGCGCAACACATCTAAATTATCGTTATGGCCGTCCGCTGGAAATGTCCCATTTGTAAGAAAGATACCGAGCCGCTCTCGAAGTGGTTCCCGTTTTGTAGCGATCGCTGCCGCGTGCTCGATCTCGCCAATTGGGCGGATGAGAAGTACGTCATCTCGCGTCCCGCATCTTCGGACGAACTCCGGCCCCGTCCGGCCGGCGATGAAGACGTGGACGATCTGTGAAGCCGTTTGCCACCGTGCTAGCCACCGCCGGCGGGGCAGGGTATTGGCCCTGGGGACCCGGCACGGCCGGCTCCCTGGTGGGCCTTGGCTTGGCCTGGCTGATGGCCCGGCAATTCGATTGGGCGACGGGATTGCCGTTCCTTTTGGTGACGTTGGTGGCCACTTGGCCAGGCGTGTGGGCGTCCACCGTGGCCGCCGGCAGTAGCAAAGATCCGCAGTTCATTGTGGTGGACGAAGTGCTTGGCCAATGGCTCACGCTAGCGGGGGCCGCTACACTGAATGGGCGGGCGTTCCTGATCGGGTTCGTTCTGTTTCGCATCTTTGATATCGTGAAGCCGTGGCCCGTGCGCCGATTTGAGGCGCTGCCGCAAGGCTGGGGGATCGTCGCTGACGATCTGATGGCCGGCGTGTATGGTGCCATCGTGCTCTTCTGGTTTGGTTGGTTTCATCTTTACTAGCAAGTTTTTATAACAAATGTCTCTTCCCACTAACGGCAAAACTATTCCGCGTATCGATCAGGTAACGCCCACTGCGGCCATCCCGGGCGGGGAATTTCAGATTCGTGGCAAGGATCTGAAGGGTTCGGCCGTCAACCCCGACATTCGCTTTGGCGAAGTGGTCGCGCCCATCATCGTGGGCTCGGACTCCATGGTGATCGCCCGCGTTCCTGAAGGTGCCAGCATTGGCGAGTTGAGCGTCGGTGGCTCACCGTGGACCTGCGAAATCGGCATCCAGATCGCCGACAACCTGCATCCGGTCAACAGCCCCGCCATTGACGCGCTCGGCAATATCTACGCCACGTTCTCTGGTGCCCGGGGCCACAAGACGCCCGTCGCCGTATACAAGATCGACCTTAACTACAGTGTCCGCCCCTTTGTGACGGACCTGATGAATGCCACCGGGCTGGCCTTCGGAGCCGACGGCTCGCTCTATATTTCCAGCCGCTACGAGGGCGTCATCTATCAGGCGTCCGGCAGCGGTGAGCTCTCGGTTTACTGTGAGGGCATGGGCACGGCCACCGGGCTCGCCTTCGACCGGCGAGGCAATCTTTTTGTCGGCGACCGTTCCGGTACTATCTTTAAGATCAGCCCGGACCGGCAGATTTACGTCTTCGCGACCGTCGAGCCCTCGGTCGCCGCCTATCACCTAGCCTTCGACGAAGACGGCAACCTGTATGTCACCGGGCCTACCACGTCGAGCTTCGACGCCATTTATCGCATCTCGCCAGCCGGCGAAGTGAGCACCTTCTATCGCGGTTTGGGACGGCCGCAGGGCCTCGCCTTTGACGCCGAAGGCAATCTCTATTGCTGCTCTTCACTACGAGGACGCCGGGGCGTCGTGCGAATTACGCCCGGCGGCGAGGCCGAACTTTTCCTCTCGGGCCCCAATATCGTGGGCCTGGCCTTCTCGCCTTCGCGCGCCATGATCGTGGCCACCAACAATGCCATCTTCCGGGTGGATAGTGGCATCAAGGGGCGGCCGCTGCCATGAACGCCGAGATCATCGCGGTTGGCAGCGAAATGCTGACGCCGCAGCGCCTTGATACCAACTCGCTGTACCTCACTGACCAACTGAATACCTATGGCGTGGAAGTGGTCTTTAAGTGCATCGTCGGCGACGATCGCGCGCTGCTCACCGACACCATCCGGCTGGCGATTTCCCGTTCCGAGATTGTCATCTTAACCGGCGGCTTGGGGCCCACGGAAGACGACCTGACGCGCGACGCCGTGGCCCATGCGCTCGGTGTCCAGCAGACTTATCAGCCGGAAGTCTTTGAGAACATCGTGGCTATATTTGCTCGTCTGGGCCGCAAGATCGCCGACAACAACAAGCGCCAAGCCATGCTGATTGACGGTGCTGAGTGGCTCGAAAACACCCGCGGCACCGCGCCGGGGCAATGGCTGCGCACCAAGCGCGGCGTACTGATTCTTCTGCCCGGTCCCCCAAAAGAACTAACCAACATGTACGAGCGCGAGGTGCGCGAGCGGCTGGTGGCGTTGCTGCCGAAGCAAGCCTTGCGCACCCGTTGGTACCGCGTGGCCGGCATGGGCGAAAGCGACTTGGATCAGCTGATCGCGCCCGTCTACACGCGCTACACCAACCCCATCACCACCATTTTGGCCAAGGCCGGTGACATTGAAGTGCATCTCCGCGCCCGTCTGGAAACGGCCGAAGCCGCCGAAACCCTCGTCAACGAAGTGGGGTTACAGGTGGAGTCGCTGCTGGGCGACCGCATCTATTCGCGCAATGGCGACTCGCTCGAAAAGACAGTGGGGCTGATGTTAGTGGAGCGCGGTGCCACTGTGGCCGTGGCTGAGAGCTGCACGGGCGGTCTGTTGGGCGCGCGGTTGACGGATAGCCCCGGGGCATCCCAATGGTTTCGCGGTGGCTATCTG
>JAYVRS010001030.1:0-3245 GCA_043776185.1 Bryobacteraceae bacterium
AAGAAGGTGGCGTTCTCCAGCTATGCCAAGCACCGCATTAAGGGGGCGATTCTCGATAGTCTCCGTCAGTTGGATTGGGCTTCGCGCGACCTGCGGCGCCGGCACAAGCAAGTGGAACAAGTGACCCGGGATTTGGCATCCACACTGCACCGGAACCCCACCGAGGCGGAGATTGCGGCCAAGATGGGCGTCGATGTCGACCGCTGGCGGCAGATGATGTTGGACCTGCGTAACGTGGGCCTGGTATCGGCCTCCACCCGCGGTTCCGAACACGAAGACCTGCCGGCCCCCGATTTCCCCTCCAAGCCCGAAACGCAACCCGACTCCATGTGCGCTCGCGAGCAACTACGTGACATGCTGGCCATTGCCATGAAGGTCCTCCCGGAGCGTTATCAGCGTGTGGTGCTTTTGTATTACACCAATGAGCTGACGATGAAAGAGATCGGCACGCAACTCGGAATCAATGAGAGCCGCGTATCGCAAATTCACAAGTCGGCTTTAGAGAAAATGGCGACGGCTCTACAACAGGCCGGTATTCACTCTAGTCAGGCTTTTTAGTACTATGAGTACTGAAGTCAGATCAGTTGTCTAAAGTTTTGCCTCGCCGCCGTCGATCAACCCCATAGCTGACGCGGTTACGCGAGGCACCAGTTTCCTCATGTAAACTACCTCCAATTTGTTGATGTGAGTGAAAAGAAAAGAGCTCGGAAGCCGCAAGGCCCCGAGCTCTTTTTGATTTGGTCTTGAGTACCGATCAGCCGGACATACTACCTAGGAAGTCGCCGTTCGAACGCGACTTACCCAACTTGTCGAGCAGCAACTCCATCGATTCGACGGGGGAGAGCGGCGACAGCACTTTGCGCAGAACCCAAATGCGGTTCAGTTCCTCGCGAGGTAGCAGGAGTTCGTCCTTGCGGGTGCCGGAGCGATTGATGTCGATGGCCGGGAAGACGCGCTTTTCGACGAGCTTGCGATCCAGATGGATTTCCATGTTGCCGGTACCTTTGAACTCTTCAAAGATGACGTCATCCATGCGGGAGCCGGTGTCGACCAAGGCCGTGGCCATGATGGTGAGCGAGCCGCCTTCTTCAATGTTGCGCGCGGCGCCAAAGAAGCGCTTGGGGCGCTGCAGGGCGTTCGAATCGATACCACCGGAAAGCACCTTGCCGGACGGCGGCACTACCGTGTTGTAGGCGCGGCCCAAACGGGTAACCGAATCGAGCAGAATAACGACGTCGCGCTTGTGCTCGACCAGGCGCTTAGCCTTTTCGATCACCATCTCCGCCACTTGCACGTGGCGGGCGGCGGGCTCGTCAAAGGTACTGCTGATCACTTCGCCCTTCACCGTGCGCTGCATGTCGGTGACCTCTTCCGGGCGCTCGTCGATCAGTAGAACAATCAGCACCACTTCTGGATGGTTAGTGGTGATGGAGTTGGCGATCGACTGCAGCAACATCGTCTTACCGGTGCGCGGCGGCGCGACGATGAGACCACGCTGCCCCTTGCCGATGGGCGTCAACATGTCCATCACCCGGCCCGAGAAGTTATCGCGGGTGGTTTCGAGCTTCAGGCGCTGCTGCGGATAGAGCGGCGTCAGGTTATCGAAGAAGATCTTATTGCGCGCCTCTTCCGGCGGCTCGTAATTGATCGCATCGACCTTGATGAGGGCAAAATAGCGCTCGCCTTCCTTGGGCGGGCGGATTTGGCCAGATACCGTGTCGCCGGTGCGCAGGTCGAATCGCCGAATCTGCGAGGGGGAGACGTAGACGTCGTCCGGGCCGGGCAGGTAGTTGTACTCGGGCGCGCGCAGGAAGCCGAAGCCGTCCGGCAAGCACTCCAGCACGCCTTGCGAGAAGATGAGACCACTCTTTTCGGCCTGGGTCTGGAGAATCTTGAAGATCAGCTCCTGCTTGCGCAGACCGGCCGAACTCATGACGCCCATGCTCTTGGCCACGTCGTTCAAGCGCTGAATGGACATGTCCTTGAGCTCAACCAGATCAAGGGTATTTTGGCCATTGCGATTCTTGGCCGCGTTGCGGCGCGCGATGGCACCGGGGTCCAGGTCTTCGGGCGAGGCCGGAGCCGCTTCCGGTTCCGGAGCCGCCGCCACCGCTGGCTTGGCCACTTCGGGTGCCGGAGCGACCGCCGCCGGGGGGGCCGAGGTCGGGGGGGCCACCGGACGGCGTCGGCTTTCGCGCGGGCCGTCTTTGGATCCCAGCTCTTTCACAGGTGCGGGGTCTTTGGCTGCTACGTCTTTGACGGGTGGCGCCGGGGCGCCTTCAGCGGTTGGTTTAGTTTCTAAAAGTTCAGTTTTTTCCAGATCGTCTGCCACAGTTCCCTCACTCCCCGGCCCGTGCGGGCCGAGATAGGAACTAGCTCGATCGGTTCATCAGGATGGGAAGGGGGATTAGTCTCACCGGGGGTGAGTCCTCGGGAAAGGTCGTCTATTCCAGGATTTGGAAGGGGAGACGACTTTCGTCCGATATTCAGTTCGCCGAGTTCCCGACGGATCGCCGCTAGTCCGTGATACTCCTCTTTTTGATTCAGCTTGTCGACTTTCGTCGCGACCACTACATAGGGTCGTCTTTGGAATTCGAGCCAGTCTCGCAATTCCCGGTCCTTATCCATCCAGCCTCGCCGCGAATCGATCAATAAGACCGAGAGCTTCAAGGATTCCCGTTGGTAGAGATAGCTCTCAATGAGCGTTTTCCAACGGTCAGTAAAGCCACGCGGAACCTTGGCGTAGCCATAGCCTGGCAAATCCACCAGGAGGAAGCGGTCTTCCACCCGAAAGAAATTGATTAGCTGGGTGCAGCCCGGGGTCTGGCTCACACGAGCCAAGCCGGTCTGCCCCACCAGCAGATTCAGCAACGTCGACTTGCCGACATTGCTGCGCCCCAGGAAAGCTACTTCGGGTAACCCCCCGGGCGGAAACTGTTCCGAAGCGGCGGCGCTGATCACGAACTCCGCTTTCAAGCGCCGCCCTTCAATCATTATCTGTACCAGCTAGCTTCAATCGGCCCGAAAGCCGAACAAAATCTAGTGCGTGGTCCGGTCTTCCACCACCGGCAACACCACTTCGGGCATCACCAGCGGAGTCAATTCGCGTTCGAGGGCGATTTTGAGCACCTCGTCCATCCATTCGACCGTGTGCAGTTTCATGTCCTTGCGGATATCTTCCGGCACCTCAGCCAAGTCCTTCTCGTTGTCCTTGGGGAGGATCGCTTCGAAAATTCCCTGGCGAT
>JAYVRS010001031.1:0-3243 GCA_043776185.1 Bryobacteraceae bacterium
ATCGCCTGGGCGCAAAAGAAGTTCTAGTAAATGCACATTTTCGTCAGGTCTGGGAAACTTCCGTGGCGTTCCCGGCATCCAGCTAGTGGGGGTCGCATCCTCGCCGTCCCGGCGGGATATCATACAGATAAGGCGACCTTCGTCCACAAAATCTCCTACCCATGTCGCAGACCACCACCGAAGACCTTGGAATCAATAGCTGGCTTGAGGAAGAACTCTACCAGCAGTACCTCAGCAACCAGCAGAATGTCGACTCGAGCTGGAAGACCGTTTTTGATACGAATGGTCACCCGGAAACAGAAGCGCCTCTAGCGGAGAAACCAATTCCTGAAGCACAGATCGCCCCGGCGGCGAATCAATTGCCCGCGAAGTCAGCTCCGGCCATCGCTCTGGGTCCCAGCGAACAGTTGATGCCTTTGCGCGGAGTGGCCGCGCGCATCGCCGAGAACATGAACGCCAGCTTATCGGTGCCCACCGCCACTTCGCAGCGCGTGTTCACTGTCAAGGTGATCGACGAGAACCGGCAGTTAGTGAATGAGCATCGGGCGCTGAACGGTAAGAGCAAAATCTCTTACACGCATCTCATCGCCTGGGCCATCGTGAAGGCGCTCAAGACCAATCCGGCTATCAACCACGCTTTTATTGAGAACGCCGATGGACCGTTCCGTATCTTACGGCCTCGGGTGAACCTGGGTATCGCGGTGGATGTGGCCGGCAAAGACGGCAGCCGGAGCTTGATGGTACCCAGCATCAAGAACGCCGGCGAGATGAACTTTCAGCAGTTCCTGGCCGGCTTCGACGACATCGTGCAACGCGCGCGCATCGCCAAATTGACGCCGGCGGACTTCTCCGGCACTACGATTTCTCTCACCAACCCCGGCACCGTGGGCACCTTGGGCTCGGTGCCGCGCTTGATGCCCGGGCAGGGTGCCATCATCGCCACCGGTGCCATTGACTATCCGGCCGAATACCAGGGCGTCGCGCCCGAAATGAAGGCTCTACTGGGCCTAAGCAAAGTGATGATGATGACTTGCACCTACGATCACCGCGTGATCCAGGGTGCGGAGAGCGGGATGTTCCTGGCTCGCGTTCAGCAACTGCTGCTGGGTGAGGACCAGTTTTACGAAGAGATTTACGCCGACCTGAAGATTCCCTACCAGCCGATCAAGCTGCCACAGGAGAAGGTGCGGACGCTGATCGGGCCCGCGTTGGGGCAGGGTGTGACAGCCGGTGCCCCGACCGGGGCCACGGCTGAGTTGGCCAAGGAAGCCGCCGTGCTGATGCTGATCAACGCCTATCGCGTGCGTGGACATCTGGTGGCCAACCTCGATCCGTTGGGCGGCGAAGCGCACCATCATCCCGAACTGGACCCGGCCAATTACGGTCTGACGATTTGGGACCTTGACCGTCCTTTCCTGACGGGCAACTTGGGCGGGATGACCGGCGACGC
Source organism: Bryobacteraceae bacterium (assembly GCA_043776185.1). Classification (GTDB taxonomy): domain Bacteria; phylum Acidobacteriota; class Terriglobia; order Bryobacterales; family Bryobacteraceae; genus JALHNI01. The sequence goes on from JAYVRS010001031.1 coordinate 1,451, forward strand.
CGCGCCCCAAGGCACAGCTAGCCTGCGGGAAATTCTCGAGAGTCTGCGCGCCGCTTACTGCGGCACGATGGCCGTGGAGTACATGCACATCCAGCACCCCGAGCAGAAGGTTTGGCTACAGCAGCGCCTGGAACCGAAGTCGGCGCGCGCCCCCCTGACGCCCGAGGCCAAGAAACGGATTCTCGATCGTTTGGTGGAAGCCGAAATGTTCGAGAACTTCCTGCACACGCGCTTCGTGGGCCATAAGCGCTTTTCCATGGAAGGCGGCGAGGCCGGCGTCGCGATTTTGGATGAATTGGTGGAGCGCGCGGGCGCGGCCAACGTCGGCGAAATCGTCATCGGCATGGCCCATCGCGGCCGCCTGACGGTGCTGGCGACGATCATTGGCAAGACCCTGGCGCAGATCTTCTCGGAGTTTGAAGGCAACATCGATCCCGAGACCACGCAAGGCTCCGGCGACGTTAAGTATCACCTCGGCGCGATGGGCGTGCGCGCCACCAAGACCCGGGAAGTGATCGTCTCGGTGGCCCCCAACCCTTCGCACCTGGAAGCGGTGGACCCGGTGGTAGAAGGCATTGTCCGCCCCAAGCAGGAGCGCCTGGGCGATACCGAGCGCGCCCGCGTCATTCCGGTGCTGATCCATGGCGACGCCGCGTTTGCCGGGCAAGGCGTCGTTACCGAAACTCTGAACTTGTCCCAGCTGGAAGGCTACACCACCGGCGGCACGGTTCATCTGATCATCAACAACCAGATCGGCTTCACCACCAACCCGAGTGAAGGGCGCTCCGGGCCCCACTGCACCGACGTGGCGCGCACGGTGCAGGCGCCCATTTTGCACGTCAACGGCGACGATGCCGAGGCTTGCGTGCGGGCCGTGCAGATCGCCTTCGACTTCCGGCAGCGCTTCAAAAAAGATGTCGTCATCGACATGGTTTGCTACCGCCGTTATGGCCACAACGAGGGCGACGATCCGAGTTATACGCAGCCCTTGCTGTACCGCAAAATCAAGGACCAACCCTCGGTCGGCACCATTTACATCGAGCGCTTGAAACGCGAGAAAGTGATCACCGACGCCGACCTCGACGCCATCCGCAAGCGCCACACCGCGCGCCTCGAAGAGGGCTTCAACGCCGCCAAAGAGAAAGCCGAGAAGTTCGACCTCATCGAAATGGCGCTGATTGACGAGGAGGTCTTCAAAGTCCCCACGCCGAATACCGCGGCCGATTTGAAGCTGCTGGAGTCGGTGATTCATGGCATCACCACCTTCCCGGACGGCTTCAACCTGCATCCGAAGCTGCAAGGGCTGATCGTCGACAAGCGGGGTGAAGTCGCCAAAGGCGCTCCGATGGATTGGGCCACCGCCGAGGCTCTGGCGTTTGGCTCGCTGGTGCTCGAAGGCACCCCGGTCCGGCTCTCAGGCCAGGATTCGTCGCGCGGCACTTTCTCGCAGCGCCATCTCGAATACCTCGATTATCAGACGGGTAAGCCGTATGTGCCCATGAAGCACTTGGACCCCAAACAGGCCCGCTTCGAAGTGGTGGATTCCAGCCTCTCCGAGTACGCCGTCATGGGTTTCGAGTTTGGCTACAGCGTGGCCGACCCCACTTGTCTCGTGATGTGGGAAGCGCAGTTTGGCGACTTCGTCAACGGCGCGCAAATCATGATCGACCAGTTCATCTCGGTGGCGGAAGAGAAATGGGGCCAGCCCAGCGGGCTCGTCCTCTTACTGCCGCACGGCTACGAAGGGCAGGGACCCGAGCACTCCTCGGCGCGCATTGAACGCTTCTTGCAGC
>JAYVRS010001032.1:0-3229 GCA_043776185.1 Bryobacteraceae bacterium
GTCGGGCGCGGGCGTGATGATCTTGGGCGGTGCCTGCACCTGCGCACGCTCCGGCCCGGGCATCGAAAGCGGGCGAGGGGCCGGACGGGCCACGGTACCCGGTTGCTTCTGCACCTTCTCGACATTGGGTGCCACCAGCCCCTCCAGGTCAAACTCCTTGGTGGGCTTTTCCCGATTGGGCGCCTTCTGCGTCATCAGGTCCGGCGGCATCACCAGCGGCGTCGCGCGCGCTTTCATCTCGGCCGCCGTCGGCATGGGCGACGAAAATTGGCGTACCGGCAGGTCCGGCAGCACGCGGAAGAAAACATAAAGGAACAGGTGGACGAGAACCGAGAATACGGCGGGTACCCAGGGCCTGCGGCGCTCGTGTTGTTGGCCCCAATCGATCAGGAGCTCAGGCGTTGGCGCAAAAGGTTCGGTGGTGGTGGGCGGCAACAAGTTCGTTGGACGCGTCAGCGGCAGGCTGGTTACTTCGGCTGATATTGGGCCAGCGTAGCCTCGACAATCTGGGCGTGCTCTTCGATCTTAGCAATGATCGCCAGGGCGAGGTCCAGCGCTCGCAGGCCCGCTGCGCCGTCCACGCGCGGGGGGCGTCGCGTCTGGACACAATCGATAAACTCATCCAACTCGGCCGCCAGCGCATCGCGTTTCGTGATGGCCGCATGGTCGAACTGAAAACCACTCGCGCCTCCCGCCTGAATGGAGAAGAGCTCTTGTTTAGCGAAATCGAGCGAGTGGTACTCGTGCGGCTGAAAGAGCCGCAGTTTGCGGACTTGTTCTGTCGACACCCGGCTGGCCGTCAGGTTGGCTACACAGCCCGACGGAAACTCAAGCCGCACGTTGGCGATATCCACTTTGCCGCTCAGCACGCGAATGCCGGCCGCGTGGATGGCCGAAGGCAACTGGCCGGTGAAGGCGAGCAACAGGTCCAAGTCATGCACCATCAAGTCGAGCACCACGTCGATGTCGAGACTGCGGGGCGAAAAGGCACTCAAACGATGCACTTCAAAAAAGAGAGGCAGTTTGATCTTCTTCGCGAGCGCCTCCACGGCGGGGTTGAAGCGTTCCAGATGGCCGATCTGCAAAATACGGCCATGCGCGGCGGCGAGCTCAACCAGTTGGCGAGCGCCCGCGGCGTCTTCGGCAATGGGCTTTTCCATCAGCACATCGACCCCCGCCGACAGCAGCGCCGAGCCGATTTCGGCATGCTGGCTGGAGGGCGCGGCGACCACGGCGCAGTCAATTCGACCGATCAGTTCGCGATAGCCGGCCAGCGTTTCGACGGCGGGAAACTGGGCCCGTGCGATCGCGTTCGGGTCAGCCACGGCTACCAATTCCACCCCTGGGTGAACGCTCAAATGGCGGACGTGGTTTTGGCCGAACTTGCCGGCTCCGATCACCGCAATGCGAGGCTTGCTCAAGTTAGTGCCCGGCGGTCTGGATCTGGGTGAGCCGCTCGGGCTTCTCGAAATGCGGTGCCGGAATCGTCTGCGGGTCACGCCAGAAGTCCATCAGCGAGGTCTGGTGGACGCAGGAGATGGTGCAGTTGGGGGCGCAAGCTTTCTCGGTGAGATACTCGCGGCGGATGTCCTTGATGGTGTACTCCGCAATCGGGACGCCCGGGTGGCCGCGCTGCTGCGAACAGTAATGCACTAAACCCTCTTCGCAAATGTAGAGGTAGCGCGCGCCCGCCCGGCAGCGCCAATCGTTGGGCTTGCCCAACGCGATCGCTTCCTGAAAATGATTGAAGCGCGCGTAGCTGCTTTTCTGCAATCCGCGCACCCGGAAGAAGATCTCGCGAACCGATTCTGGCAGAGCTTGCAGTTGCCCGCGGCCATCGTGGATGATGCCCACCGTGGAGCTATGCCCATACTCCAGGGCCCGCGTGGCAATGGTGTAGGCGTCTTCGGGGTTCCGCACGCCGCCACCCACCACCGAGTTGATATTGACGTGGAAGTCGGCAAACTCGGCCAGCTGTTGCAGCTTTTTGTCGAGCACCTTCAGGCTCTTCTTCGACACCTCATCGGGCGTCACATTGTCGATTGAGATCTGCAGATGATCGAGCCCAGCCGCGTTCAACTGTTCGATGCGGGACGGCACCAACAAATAGCCATTGGTGATCATGCCGGCGATGCAGCCGTGATGGCGAATGCGCGCGATGATCTGGTCGAGTTCGGGATGCAAGAGCGGTTCGCCGCCCGAAATCGTGATCAACGACGCGCCCAAGCGAGCCAAATGGTCCACCCGCTCGATCATGGTCGCGATCGGCACGGGCTTCGAAACATCGTCGTATTCGTTGCAATAGCCGCAATCGAGATTGCATCGGCGCATCGGGATGATGTGCGCTTGCACCACGTGGTCAGAAGACGCGAGTCCCTTCGCCACTAAAGCCAGCTCGCGGGTTAGACGCCAGGCTCCGATGAGTGCGCGTTTCGGCCGGAAATCACGTAAAGCCATATAAACCCAAGTTCCAATTGAAACACAGCTAGGCGCGGGATGCGAAGTCTTGGCGGCTGAATGGGGAAAGATTCGACGCGAACGGCGATTCCGCCATGAATTTCGCCTTTTCTTCGTATACCCTTTGCTCAATAACTGGCACGGCCGGCGAAGCCTACGTACTGCACTTCCTCTTCGAGCGCGATAGCGAATTCAGCAGCCACGCGTTGCTTTAGCTCATCAATCAAGTCCACCAGTTGACTGGCCAAGCCGTGGCCGTCGTTGTAGATCAGGTTGGCGTGATAGTGGGCGACGTGAATGCCGCCGCGCGTGAGGCCCTTGGCTTGCACTTGCTCCAGAAACCAGGCGGCGGGCACCTTGCCTCCCTTCACCATGTTGGCGGGCACGCGCCGCTGCGTCGCTGCGGGCAGCGCGGCGAGCATAAAGTTCTTGAAGATGGAGCCAGCGCAGCGCAGGCTGGGCGGGAACTTTTCGTCGCGGACCGCGCGGATCTCTTCGGCCCGGGCGGCCAAGGCAGAGGCGTCGCCGGGCTGTAAGGCGAAAGCTGCCTCCAAAATCACCCAATCGCGATGCTCCTTAAACCGGCTCGTCCGGTAGCGGAAACCGCATTCGTCGCGAGGCAGCTGCCGGATGGCGAGGCCATCGTGGAAGGTAACGCGGGTGAGGCGGTCGCTCACTTGCTGGCCGTAGGCTCCGGCGTTGCCATAGATGGCCGCGCCCACCCAGCCGGGGATGCGTTTCAGGCACTCCAATCCAGCGAGCCCGGCGGCTA
>JAYVRS010001033.1:0-3229 GCA_043776185.1 Bryobacteraceae bacterium
GCCCATCCGGAGCCGGCGCTCTGCTTCGCGGCCCCGGCACCCAGCTTGGCACCCGAGTCGGCGAAGCGGCTACCCAGCGCCGCAAAGGCTTGTTCAATCCGCTGAACCATATATCTTTACCCTAGCGTATGGAGTAGAATCCTAACGTGCAGAATCGTAACCTGAAGCGTCGTGCCTTTCTCAAGACCGCCGTCGCCGCCCCTCTAGTGGCCGCTGCAGCTGAACCGCCCATCCCGATCATCGATACGCACATCCATCTGTTCGACACCGAGCGATCGGCCGGCGTGCCTTGGCCCCCCAAAGACAACAAGGTGCTCTATCACCCGGCGCTGCCCAAGCGTTTGCGCGAGGTGATCGCCGGTCATAACGTCGTCGGTGCCATTGAAGTGGAGGCCAGCCCCTGGTTCACCGACAACCAATGGGTGCTCGACTTGGCCGCTAAGGATACCATTCTGGTGGGCACGGTGGGCAACCTGGAGCCGGGCAAACCGTTGTTCGCCTCGCAACTGGAGACGCTCGCGAAGAATCCGCTGTACCGCGGCATTCGCTATGGATATCTGTGGAATCGCGACCTGCGCCTCGAAATGGCCAAGCCCGAATTTATGACCGACCTCGGCCGCTTAGCGAAAGCCGGGCTAATGCTCGATACCGCGAACCAGACGATCCGCCTGCTGGAGGACACGCTCCGCATCACCGATCGCCACCCCACTCTGCGCATCGTGATTGACCATCTGCCCAACATCCGCCTCAAGCCCGCCGAACGCCCCATGTACGAAAAACTATTGGGTGAATTCGTGGCCCGCAAGCAAGTCGCCGTCAAGCTCTCCGCCGTGCTCCTTCGCCAAAAAGAGGCCGACAAGCCCTCCACCGCCAGCCTCCTGGACCCCATCTATGGGGCCTTCGGCGAAGACCGCGTGCTCTACGGCAGCGACTGGCCCAATAGCGATACCTCGGGAACCTATGCGCAGGGTCTCAGCACCATCCAGGCCTACTTCGCGCCCAAGAGCCGCATGGCGCAGGAAAAGTTCTTCTGGCGCAATTCGCTGGCCGTCTACAAATGGGTGAAGCGCGCGCCGAATCAGCCCAGCTAAGCCCTAGCGCCCCGAAGAACCAAAGCCGCCCGCTCCGCGCAGGCTGTCGCTCAATTCACCTTCCACCCATTCCACCGGCGTGTATTGCGCAATCACCATCTGCGCGATCCGGTCGCCGGCGGTGATCTGATACGCCGTCTTGCCCAGGTTCAGCAGAATCACCTTGATCTCGCCGCGATAGCCCGGGTCAATCGTCGCCGGTGAATTGGGGATGGTGAGCGCGTGCTTCAAGGAGAGCCCACTGCGCGGACGGATCTGCGCCTCGTAGCCGGGCGGCAGTTCGATGGCCAGCCCGGTAGGGACCAGTTGCGGCTGCCCGGGTGCCAACAGCACGCTCTCCGTAGCGCAAAGGTCCATGCCGGCGTCTTCGTCAGGGCCGTGGGCGTACTTCGGTAGGACGGCCGCTGGGTGCAAGCGCGTCATCTTCATTTGGATTGGTGGCATCGACAGTTAGAATAGCGTGAGTGTCTCTAAACCCGAACCGTGTCATCGCGATTGGCCCCATGCCGCCCGAGAAGTCCGCCTATGCGTTGGCCCGTTACAGCCGGTCGGCCGATTCCATCCGGCAGTCGATTGAGTGGGTCCGCACTCACGATTCGGCCAAATTCCTCGACAATTTCTACTTCCAATACGGCCACGCCTCCATCGCCGACCTGGGCCACCTGGCCCTGTGCTTCGAAGGCGTCAGCGAACTCGCCGCCACCGACATCGAAGACGAGCAGCTCTGGGATGGCCAAGCCAAATCCTCCCGCTATCAGGACTTTTCACTCTTAGGCGTCATCACCCCACCCGAGTTCACGGCGGACGAAGCCGCCCGTTACCAAGCGGCCGCCGCCGCGCTCATCGAGACTTATCAAAAAGTGCGCGAACACGCCTTCGCCGAACTCACCAGCCGCCTGCCCCGTCCCGAGGCGATGTCGCCCGCCGCCTATGAGCGCAACCTCGCGGCCCGCGCCTTCGACGTGGCTCGCTACCTGCTGCCCTTCGGCGTGCCCACCAACATCGGCCAAGTCACCAGCATTCGTACCCTCGAACGGCAAATCCGCCGCATGAAGGCCAGTGAGTACGGCGAACTGCGGCAATTGGGCGACGAGACCGCCCAGGCGTGCGCCGAAAAGCCCGAGTGCCTCTGGGACGCGGCTTCCACCGAACCCATCGCACCCACGCTGGCCAAGTACGTCAACGCCGATGAGCACCTCGCGCAGTCTCGCCGCGACCTCAAGCTATGGGCCCAGCAGAATCTGCCCGCGCTATCCGAGGCGACCGAGGACATCGACCTGATGCGCCCCACCGAACTGGCCGCCGACATCGTCGCCACGCTACTCTACCCGGTGACCCACGCACCCTATCGCATCCTTTACGAACTCGCCGCCGGCTGGTCCGCCACGCAACGCGCCGAAGTGATCGAAGTAGCCCTGCGGTCGCGCGGCAAGCATGACGACTTGCTCACCAGTTTCCGTGGTGGCTTGTACGTCTACGACATGATCATGGACGTGGGTGCCTACCGCGACATGCACCGCCACCGCCGTTGCCAACAGTTCCGCCAAGCCTACGACGGCCGCCTTGGCTGGGCCACTCCCGACGGAGCGCCCCACTTCTACGCCGCCGCCATGGAGTCGGCCTGGTCCGTCATGCGCTCGCTTCCCGAACCCGGCTCGCACTACCTGCTGCCCTTCGCCGCCCGCGGCCGATTTCTCTTCAAAATGGACTTCGCCGAAGCCCAATACATCGCCCGTCTGCGCTCCGGCGTCAAAGGCCATTTCAGTTACCGGCGCGTCGCCTGGGCGATGAAAGAGCGCATGGAAAAGCTGGAGCCAGAACTCGCCCACCTCATGGCCGGCACCCCACCCTGGGAAGAGGACCCCCTCACGCGCTGACCCGTTTCTGCCGATCCTGTCATGTGCAGAAAAAACAGCCGCCTATTCACGTCGTCCTCTTGCGAGTGGGCGGCGTTTATCTGTTGTGTTCGGCTCTATTGACCGCGATCTACTTTCCGCGCGAAATCGACGACTTCAAAGACAACTCCGATGCGCTGCTCGCCTCCGAGAAATACTACGATGCCGCCTACCAGGCCGGTAAGAATAATCAGGATCCGCAGTACGTCAAAGTCGCCCACGAAGAGGCCGGCCGCCTGGTGC
>JAYVRS010001034.1:0-3224 GCA_043776185.1 Bryobacteraceae bacterium
CCGGAAGGAGTAAGCGCAAATAGCGGTGCGCAGGCGGCTTTTCGCACTCAAAGCCGGAAGAGCCAACAGGGGTAGAAAGTTTCGACGAAGCATCAGCTGCTATCTTATGCCTTTGCGGCACACTCTGGCGAGCAATAGTGTAGATCCCCGCGCGTCACGTGTGGCGGCGCATGCACTCCACAAACCGCGCACTTCTTCAAAGAGCCTTTACTGGCGGAGGCCGCCCGCCCGCCAGGACTGTCGGCTGGGCTACCCGCCGAAGGCTGGTTCACCAGATCGCCCACCGCTTTGCCAATCAAACCCAATACCGCGCGCAAGATCGTGATGGCGATGATCCCGCCCAGAAAAATGACGACCATGCGGATCATAGAAAGCTCCTCATCTCACAAACAACAAAAGGCGCCCGCGGAGCGTTCCGCCGGCGCCTTCTGGAACGATCAGCTGACTACTTCTTCTTCGGGGCGGGCGGCTTAACGGCCGGCGCACCCTTCTTGGAGTTCGGATTCTGGAAGGTGGTTTCCACCTTCTGGCCCATCGCCTGCAACATGCCCTTCGCCGATTCAGCGAACGGGCCATCCGGCTTCAGCTCGACGTACTTCTGAAAAGCTTCGCCCGTACCCGGGGGGAATTCCAGATTGCCATCGGCCTTCGTCTTGGCCTTGCCGGTCAGGTAGATGCCGTATTGATACTGCGCATCGGCGTAGTTGGGGTCCGATTCAATCGCCCGCTTGAACGCCGCCCCAGCCGCTTCGCTCTGGTTGGCATTGGTGAGCAATGCGCCCAGGTTATAGAAGTACTTGCCCGCCCCGGTGGGGTCCAGCGTGGCCGCTTTCTCCAACTCCTGCTGCGCTTCGGTGAACTTCTTGCCGCGGGCCAGCGCCAGCGCGTAATTGTTGATGTAGGAGGCGTCATCCGGCTTCAGCTCAATCGCCTTCTGGAAGCTCTCATAAGTCTTCGCCATGGAAGCGTCGGCCTCGGGTCCCTTCTGCGTTTTGGCCAAGCCGGAATGGCTCTCGGCCAACTGCGCCCAGATGACGTGCTGTTTGGGGTCCATCACTGAGGCCTTCGTAAACTGCTCCACCGCCGTCGGGTAATTCAGCGTCTTCAGCGCTTCCATGCCGCCGTTGAAGGCGTCATTCAAATCTTTGTTCTTTGCCATGGACGCCGAGCGTTCCTTCATCGCCTTCTCGAGCGCCGCCTTCTGCTCCGGCGACATGTCACGCGCCACTTCGGCCGTCACCGTGCCGGTTTCGGCCGCCTTTTGCACCGCGGCTTGACGATTCGCGCGTTCAGCCAGATCGAAGTTCACCGGCACCGGATCGCCCAACCGCGTGCGAACCCCCTTCACTTGGTCCACCAATTCTCCGCCTTCCAGCTTACCCTTCACCTTCGAAGCGCCGGTATAAAGGTACACATTGTAGGTGCCCAGCGGCAGACCCGCGTGGAAGAAGTCGCCCTTCTTCTTGGAGTCGCAAAGATACTCGCCCTTAATGTCGGTCCGCTCGATCCTGATCCAGGCGCCCGCCAGCGGCTTGCCATCGGGACCCTTCACATTCCCCTCAATCGCGCCCGTCTGGGCCCAAGTGAGCCCGGCCAACAGGCCCGCCAACATCGTGATTCTCGACATAATTTTCGACATGGAGCTTCTCCCTCTCTTCAACCACCGCAACGCAAACTTTTTCAGGATACTACACCGCTGCAACTGTTTCGACGATAGTGATGGCTATTCGGGTTACCAGTTTTCGCAACCGAACTGCTAGGTGCGCCATCCAAAGGGGTAGATGTCACCGTTGCGAGTCTGTTTTCTGGCCCTTGGGTTCGTTTTGGGGGCCGTCGCCGCCGATCCGGTTTGGGTCGACCCGGTTTGGAATCGAGCCAAGTCACTTTACGATCAAACCCTTTACGACGACTCGCTCAAAGCGTTGGCCGGCCAACCCCAATCGGGGCCCCAGTCCGGACACCTGCTGGCCCTGCGTGGCCGTAACTACTTCATGAAGAACGACTTCAAGCAGGCCTCCGTCTGGTTGGAGCAGGCCGTGGCCTCCGACATCGACAACTCCGAGTACCATCTGTGGCTCGGCCGCGCCTACGGCCGCCGCGCCGAGACTTCCACTTTCCTCACCGCCCCGGGCCACGCTTCGAAGGCCCGCCACCACTTTGAACGAGCCGTCCAGCTGAATCCGAAAAATACCGAGGCCCTGGGCGATTTGTTCGAATACTACCTGCAAGCTCCCGGCTTCTTAGGCGGCGGCCACGACAAAGCTGCCGCCCTGATCGAGAAAATGGCGGCGCTGGACCCCGCTGAACGCCACTTTGCCGAAGCCCGGCTAGCCGAAGAAAAGAAGGACTGGGGGCGAGCCGAAGCCCACCTTCGGCGGTCCGCCGAACTGGCCCCCAACCAGATCGGCCGCTTGATCGACCTCGCCAAGTTCTTCGCCAAGCGCGGCCAACCCCAGGATAGTGAAGCGGCCTTTGCCCGAGCGACGCAAATCAACCCCGAGAGCCCGAAGCTGCTCTTCGAACGAGCTCAAACCTATGTCGAGCAAGGCCAAAAACTAGCCGAGGCCCGCCGCCTGCTGGAGCGTTACCTGAAAGCGAAGCTCACTCCCGAGGATCGCCCCCGCGAGGAGGCTCGCAAGCTATTGGAGAAAGTAGCCGCTGCCAAAGGTTAGTTGGCCAACCGGAAACCCACCTAATTCCCGCGACCGAAAAAATGCGGACGGTGGATCCTTCCGTCTGGCGATAAGCCCTATTGAATCAATCGCTCCCGGGTTCGTTTCGTCTCCCAAACCGGAAAAGGGCCTATAATACCTCCATGTATCGAATGTTCTGGATCCTGTGCCTGGCCGCCCGGCTCAACGCGGCGGTCTCCGGCATGGAAGTCATCAAGCGTGAGGACGTCGCTGGACGTTACGAACGCATCCGCGCCAAAGCCCACTTCACGCTCGACCCTAAGCTGGCTGCCAACAAACTCATCCGCGACTTGGAATTCGCCACAGTTAATGACAAGGGGCTCGTCGAATTCTCGGCCGACGTCGAAGTCTTGAGGCCTAAGGACGCGGCCAGTGGCAACGGCACGCTGCTGCTCGATGTCGTCAATCGCGGTGGCCAAACCACGGGCATGTTCACCGAAGCTTTTCTGATGGAGCAAAAGTTCACTGTCGCTTGGGTGGGCTGGCAATGGGACGTTCCCCAGAACGGCGAAAAGATGCGGATGTATCCGG
>JAYVRS010001035.1:0-11025 GCA_043776185.1 Bryobacteraceae bacterium
GTCATGAGTGTCCCAGTAATAATACATCGGACGACGCCTTTCGGGCGAAGCCGCTCCCGGCGGTCATCTTCTGTTATTCTTGGTCTCGCCAGACTATCAACTTGACCAAACCGCAGTCCGCTTACCCCATCGATGATGTCAAGTACGCCGCGGCTGAGCGCCGGACGGCCGTGCTCGAGATCATACGTTCCGCGAAAGAGGAACTGGCGATCGCGCTTTTTCGCTGCGATGATTTCGCCATTTTGGACGCCCTGGCGGACGCGGTGAGCCGCAAAGTGAAAGTCCGCGCCCTGGTGACGCCCACGGCCAAAAATTGGGATCGCCGCTTGCGTGAACTCGAGACCACCCTCGAAAGCATGGGCGCTAAAGTAAAGCGCTATCGCGGTTCCCTCACCAAATACCACGCGAAGTATATCGTCGCTGACCAGCAGACGGCGCTCATCGCTTCGCTTAACTTCACCCGTAAGTGCTTCGACCAGACCGGTGACTTCGTCGTCACCACGCGCGATCCCGAGGTCGTCGCGAGCTTACGACTATTGTTCGATCATGATGGCGCTTCACGCGGGTCCGTTAACGAACTGCCGCCCGGCCTCAGCCCGCGCCTCATGGTGGGCCCGGAACATTCCGGGCGTTTGCTGGAGATTCTTCGTTCGGCGAAAACGACGATTCGTATCGTGGATCACCGTCTCAACGATCCCGAGGTATTGGCGGTGCTGCGGCATCAGCAGGAATTGGGAGTGGCCGTGGAAGTGCTTGGCGAAGGTGCGCTGCCTGGGCTAATTTCGCATGGCCGCCTGTTTATCGTCGATGGCTCCACGGCGGTAATCGGTAGCTTCGCCCTCACTCCCGCTTCGCTCCAAACTCGCCGCGAGGTTGCTCTTGAACTGAGTAACCCGAGCAACGTCGAGCAACTCCGCACGTGGTTTGACCATTGCGCCCGCCTGCGGCCTCCCGCGAGCCTGCGGCTCGCCGAGTTTGTCGCCGTTGAGCTTTCTGACGATGACGACTAAGAGCGAATGGACCTGTTATACTTGCCCACGAGAAACTCGCGTAAATGGACAAAAACGAAGCCACCGTCCGACCTCCCTGGGCCTTCGTCGCCGCTGTCGTGCTGGCCGGCGTGGCACTTACTTACGGCGCTACTCTTTGGCCCGCTCTGCTGCTGACGACCGGATTCTCCGGCCAAGCGCCATTTGCCGTGGGTGACCCCGCCGTGCTGCGTCCCTTTGCGGAGCTACTGAAACTGATCGTCGCGGCGCTGGCCGGATTCGCCGTCACCGCCGTGCATCGCTATTACCATCGCGACAAGCCCATCCCGCGATCTCTACTGCAGGCCCAAGTGCTGCTGTGCGTGGCCGGGGCCCTGGTGATGATCATCATCGGCAGTTCGGTGGCCCGGGCGTTCGGGATCGCCGGTGCCGCCGGCATCGTCCGCTTTCGCACTCCGGTGGAAGACCCCAAGGATTCCACCATCCTCTTTTTGTTAGTCGCTCTCGGAATGGCCTGCGGCGTGGGGTTAATCGAAGTAGCAGCCATGGGGACCCTATTCCTGTGCCTCATGTTGGCCGCGCTTGATCATTACGGCGAGGCCAAGGCTCGGCTGATGATGCTGTCGGTGGTGGCGCAAAGCCCGGTGTTCCCCACGGAGCACGTCAATCGTGTGCTGAGTAGTTACGTGGATGACTTTGAGGCGCGAGAGATTGTGCAAGGGTCAGAGGCCGTCATCAAATACGTAGTTACTTTCTCCGGACCCAATGCCCCGCTGGCGTGGTTGGGCCAGGAACTAATGGCCAACGGTACGGCTGGGCTTAAGTCCGTGTCATGGACCGACATGAAGAAGGGCTCATGATCGTCGGGAATTCTTTCTTACTCAAGATAGCCGGGGCGGCATTATTGGTGGTGCTTCCGGTAGCCGTCGCCATGGCCCAGGACGATCCGCCGAAGGTGCCGAAGAGTGCAAAAAGTAAGGGGGCCAAAAAAGGCTCGAAGAAGGCCGCCGGGAAGAAGAGTACGTCCGATGATGGTGCGCCTGCGCCCAAGCCGCCGCGGAAGTGGAACGAGGTCCGCGTGAATAACACGCTCCATCCCGAGATCCGGGTGGGCAACTGGCTGCGCACCGATTTTCGCCTTCGCCTCGTGCAGGACTTCCGCGCGTTCGACCCCGAGTTCAGCGGCGACGAAGGGGAAACGTCCAATCTCCGCGGGCTGCGCGTGGGCGTCCAGGGGCAAATCACGAAAGATTTTGAGTATGAAGTGGAGCGGGAGATCCGCAATGAGATTGGCGAGCTGCTGAGCCTGCGCGCGCGGCCCACGCATGCGCTTTGGCGCGACGTCAATGGCAACTACCGCCGCTTCCGCCGCTTCCAGATCCGCGCCGGGCAGTTCAAGATACCCTTCGGTCTCGACCAGATGCATGGCACCTCCACGAGCGAGTTCGCCTTCCGCTCCCTGATCGGGAGTTTTCTGTCGCCGGGACGCGACATCGGCGTGATGCTGCATGGCAAGCTCTTCCAGCAACGTCTCACGTATCAGGCCGGCCTTTTCAAACACGACGGGTTCCGGCTGCACCAGGCTGACTACACGCCTAGCGGCGAGCGCACCTTCGCCGGCCGCGTCGCCACCGCTCCCCTCAGCTGGGTGAAGCCTCCGCGGCTCCTGGGTCCCCTAAAAGATTTAGAACTCGCTTTCGCGTTCACCGAAAGCGCCGTTCCGGAGGGACTGCGAAGCCCGCGTGGGCGCACCTGGTACGGCACGCATAACTACTTTCCTCGCGTCAATGTCCATGGCCACCGCTTGCGTACCGGGGCCGAACTAAATTGGACTCCCGGCCCTTTTTCGTTGCGCGGCGAAGTGATCCGTGTCAGGGACGAGCGTCTGGGCCAAGGCCTACGTGGAGACGACCTCCCTAACTTGATTTCGCGCGGATGGTACTTAAGTGGCAGTTGGGTATTGACCGGCGAAAAAAAGGATCGCTATGTTATCCCCCGCCATGTGTTTGGCTGGGCCAATGGCAAATTTGGCTTTGGGGCAGTGGAGATCGCCGCCCGTGGCGAACAAATCCGTTTCGGATCCGCCCTGCATCTCGTTCCGCCCTCCCGCAGCACCCGGGCCTCCAACTTGGTTTCGGCCAGCGAACGCGCCGCCACCTTCGGCATCAATTGGTATTTGAATCGCTGGGTGCGGGTCCAGTTTAACGGCCTCCGCGAGCAGATCGAGGATCCGGAGAAGACGCCATTGAAGGGCGTTCAAACTTACTGGAGTAAATATATGCGAATCCAGTTCACTCTCTAAGCAAGGGAAGCATAATGAAGAAACTATTTACTATCGCCTTGGGGTTACTGGCCGCCCTACCGGTGCAAGCGCAAACTCAGGACGAGTTTTTCGACGACAGCATTGTGCACGAGCTTCGCCTGGAAATCCGCCCTTCCGATTGGACGCAGCTCAAAAAAGACTACCTCCTCAATACTTACTACCCAGCGAATTTCACCTGGAAATATAAAGGCCGCGATGTCATTGTACCGGACGTGGGCATTCGCTCGCGGGGCCGGGGCAGCCGCAGTCCCATCAAGCCAAATATCCGGGTTGACTTCAATCGCTTTGAACCCCGGCAGGCCTTTCTCGGCCTAAGCTCGGTGGTACTCAAAGCCAATAATCAGGACGCTTCGCTGCTACGGGATAAGTCCGTTTTCAAACTGTGGGCCCGCAGTGGGCTACCCAGTTCCCGCGAGGCCTACGCCAGGCTTTTCATTAACGCGGAGTATCTGGGCTTATTTTTGATTACGGAAGAGATTCGCAGTGAATATTTGCAGCGCTATCTGGGCGAAGGCGACGGCGACCTATACGAGTGGAAACCCATCGAAGACTTTCACTTTGAATTTCGCCCGACGTGTACCGGTCCGCAACTCGGCTGCAGCAGCAACACCGACCGCTGGCAACCTGTCCCGCTCGATCCGCAAGAGAACAAACTCACCTTCGACATCGCCCCAACCATCGACTTATTCCGGCAGATCAACCAAGTGAGCGATGCCGACTTCGAACGCGTCATCTCCGGCCTTACCGACTTGCGGCTCTGGCTGTTTCACAATGCCCTGGAAAACTATGTCGCGGACTTCGATTCCATCCTGGGCGATGTCTTCGGCGCGAATAACTTCTGGATTTACCGCTACGAGAAGACTAACTTCCATCAGTTCCTCGTTTGGGATAAAGATGGTGCCTTTGACTCGTCGAAACGTCCACTTTTCGAGAACGCGAATCAAAATATTCTAATGCGGCGCACGTTGGCCCTCGCGGGTCGACGGAACCAATATCTGGAAGCCATCTACAAGGTGGCGGTCTTGGCCGGCGGGCCCGGCGGATGGTTCGAAGCGAACCACGCGGGTGACTATGCTCTCATTCGGCAGGCGGCTCTCGCCGACACCAACAAGCAGTACGGCAACAACGGAGTGATTACCAGCAGCAGTAACGCGCTCTTTGAATCCAACACGCTCATCAATCGGCAGTTCCTGGTAGAGCGCTTGCCCTTCGTAATCTCGGAACTCGCGGCGAACGGCTTGCAGCTTCCTTCGTCGGTGGTGTTGGCGCAAGGGGGAGTAGTGAATGCGGCGACCAATGCGGCCGGCCCCATCGCCCCAGGTTCCGGAGTCTCCATTTACGGCTCCGGGTTTACTGACCAGACGCGCTCCGCCCCGGGCGCGCCGCTTCCCACGACGCTGGCCGGCGTATCCGTCTACGTGAACGGGTTTGCGGCGCCGTTACTATTCGTGTCGCCGAATCAGATCAATATTCAAGTGCCCTGGGAATTGGGCATCGGTGACGGCACGGCGCCCTTCACTGTGTCGATTGACGGCCCCGCCATCAAGGGCACGCGGCCAAATAGCCCGGTGAGCGCCACGTTCAGCAATACGGTATCGGCTCGCGTAAACCGCTTTGCGCCCGGGGTCTATGTCGCGCTACAGGGCGCTACTGGCAGACCGGTTTCGGCGGAGCCAGCGCGCTCTGGCGATGTAATCGTCGTGTACTCGTCGGGGCTCGGCCCGGTCACCGTTCCCGTGGCCACGGGACGGCTCGCGCCGCTCGACGTTCTCTCCTACACCGTCGAAACGCCCATCGTCACCATCGATGGCAAACGTGCCGAACTGCTCTTCTCCGGCCTTACACCTGGCACGGCCGGCGTCTACCAGATCAATCTACGCGTCCCGGCGGACGTCCGGGCGGGTGGGGCGCCGCTCGTCATCACCGTCGGCGGCCAAAGCTCGCCCGCCGTCACTTTGCCGACCCGGTAATTCCCTTTACTTAGGGTAACGGGCCGCGTCCAGCGCCAACCGACAAAGCGGCAGCCGTCTTTTGCACCATCAGGTTGCGGAACTGGACGCGCGAGCCTGGATGATGGTTCTGCAGGCCGATATGTCCGCGAAGGGGGCGCGACGCATCACCGCTCAGGTGGCTCACTTCGAGACCATTCAGCCGAACAACTATGTTGGACCCGGTAGCGGTAATCTCGAACGTGTTCCACTCTCCCAGCGGCTTGGCGAAAGTGGCGTTGGCGGCGGCCAGCTGGTAGATGGCTCCCGTTTGGTGCAGTGGGCTGCCCGTCGTATTGGTGTTCGGATCGAAACCGCGTTGGTCAATCTGCACCTCATAGCCTTGCGACACCGCCAAACGCCAGTCATTCGCGGGGTCGGCGCTGCCAAGCGCGGGAAAGCGAAAAAAGACGCCGGAATTGTCGAAGATGTTGGCCGAGCGCCAATCGACGGTCAGGACGAAATCACTAAACTCCTCCTGCGTGTACCAGAGCAGCCCGATGCCGTCCTGGCTTTCGATGGTGTGATTGCCCACCGCCACAAACCGCCCGCTGCCCGCCATCTGCCAGCCATCGAGACCCGCCCGGATCAGCGAACTCTGGTCCGCTTGGGGCGCCGGCATCGCGCGCTGGACGATAGCGGCAGCGGTCCGCCTCGCCAGGGTGAGGGCCGTCAAGGAAGGATTCGCCGAACCGAGACGAGGAAACACGGCCGGCCCGGCCACGTAGACATTCTCCAGGTGATGGAACTTGCCGTCGAGGTTAGTGACTGAAGACACCGCGCTGTCGCCCATCGGCAGGGTGCCGGCCTCGTGATGAGTGGTGCCCAAGCCATCGCGGACCTTGCCCGCCGGCGGGGGACTGGCCTTCCACGCGTTGTCATAAAAGTACTCAATGTTCGCCGGCGAGCCGGCCACTTTCTGAGCCAGGGCGATAGCGGCGGTGTCCATCACGTTCCAAAGCGCCAAATCAGCTGGCGTCGTCACCAGGTTCACGTAGGCGCGGCGGGCGCCGAACTCGTCCGTTTCGAAGGGACTCAGATCGATCCAACTGCTGCCGGGGTTGGCGGGGCCCGATGCGGGGTCACCCACCATTTCGCCAATGCCGCGCAAAGTGATGGTGATCTTGTCGGCTTGCTGCGAATTCTCGAGGGCATGCAGCAGGTCCAGGTCGGGAACCATGCGCCACATGGTCGCTTCGGAATCCGCTCCGCCCACCGCCGCGGCGGTCACCTGTAAGTGGTAACGCCCCTGTGGCGTAGAGCCGCGCACCATCATCGCCGCCGGCGAGAGGGCGGCGGGTAACGCCGCCAGCGCGCTGCGTTTGATGCGGACGATCGTGTTACTGCGTAAGTGGCCCATCAGATTGGAGCCCATGCCCGGGGAGGGGAACGACTCCAAAGCCAGCCGGGTGGACTCGATGGTGCTGTTGGCGACCACCACGGCACAGGTTGACGGCACCGGCAGCGACCGAGCCTGCCCATTGGTCGAAAGCTCAATGGAAGTTACCCGCCCGCCGTTAGTCAGCAATCTTGTCACATGCGCCCGAGGCACCAGAAAGAGCCGCCGGGAGTCATCCGGTGCCGAGGACGCCTCGCGAATGGCGTCACACAGAATCGGCGCGCTACTGAATTTGTCAAAACTAAATAGGCCGGGGGCCGGAGCCTGTCCTTGGACGGCCAAGGGCGCTTCTTGCACCGCGTCAACCGAGGCAATTTGGCCGGCGGCGGTCTGCATCTTCGCCAACAACACATCGAATAAGGGGCCACTAATAAAGTCAGTTACCGGATCGACCCCAATTTCCTCTTCCGTAGCGCGGTAGTTGGCGGTGAGATAGGTGCGTAGGTCAGCGGGCCATTGCGCCAGATCGGCGTCAGTAAGTCGAGGGGCCCAGCCGCCCCAATAGAGAGACCGGCCGCCAATACAATAAGCGAGGCCGGGAAATGCCACGTTGCTGCGCCAGGGCAGGCCCCACACGCGGTCGCGGGGAATCCCGGGATCGACGGCGACGGGCTTAGCGGCGTTCAACCCGATGCGGCTCAGGTTCTGTAAGTGTTCCGAGGCCAGAAACGAGCCGGCATCCAGCACCAGGACGCGTAAGTTACCGCCGCCTAGCCGGTAGATCTTTTCCGCCGTGTAGGCACCGAACATTCCGGCACCAATGACGATGGCATCGAACGGGAAGCCCCCGTTGTTGACTGCTTCATCATAGGTATTGCAAAGGTAGCGGCCAAGGACGTCGAGAGAGAAAGCAGTCTCTTGAACCTCGGTCGCGGCGGGACCATTAACGAGTCGCTGCAGCATGGAAATCCTCCGTTCAGGCGGACGCCTGACGATCTTATCGGGAGTATGCGCCCAGTAACTGCCGTTGTCAACGGCAAGCGAGTTACAAATTGGTGATTTAGGTAAAATGTAGCGACTTACTACACTTCTACTACTTACGTCGATCTCCCTTGCCTTCTCCCGTCCCGCATAATGGAGCCATGAGAATCTCCCCATGCGGGAAGTGGGCCATTTCGGTGTTAATGGCGGCAGGTGCCGTCATGACGGGCCAAACGCCACCGGCCGCGGAATGGGTTTCGCTGTTCGACGGCCGTACGCTCTCCGGCTGGAAGGAAGCGCCGTACACCGGCCGCGGCCCAGTCGCCGTGCGCGACGGCATCCTGCTGCTGGGCAAGGGGCGCACCACTGGTATTGCTTTGACCCGGGAATTTCCCGCCAGCGGCTATGAGCTCCGCTTTGAGGCGGCGCGGCTCGAAGGGAAAGATTTCTTCGCGGGCGTCACCTTTCCCGTGCGCGATTCATTCTGCTTCTGGGTGAATGGCGGCTGGGCCAGCACGGTGGCCGGCACAGTCGTGGGGTTGTCGAATCTCGATGGCAATGATGCGTCAGAGAACGACACGTCCACGGTGCGCGAATTTGTATTGGGACGCTGGTATGCTTTCCGCTTGGCGGTGACCGCGAGCCGCCTTCAAGCCTGGATCGATGACGATCTGGTGATCGACGTCGATTACACGCAACGCAAGGTAGAGTTACAGTTCGACGAGACGGACCTTGGCAAGCCGCTGGGCTTTTCCGCATACGGCGGTACGGTGGCAGGCCTGCGAAAGATTGAGTACCGGCTGCTGCCCCACTAGACGCTGTATAATTCGCGAGAGGCGGTGCTTTGCTGCCCAGCGGTGTGTGAGGAGATTTATGAACCGTCGTAGTTTTGTCATGAGCTCGGCCAGCGCAGCGGCCGCCCAAGTGGTGCAGAGTACCCGCAGCCCGAATGACACGGTGCGCATTGCCGTGGTGGGCTGTGGTGGACGCGGTGCCAGCCACATGAATTCCTGGATTTCGCAGCCCAACGTCCAACTCGCCGCGCTCGTCGATGTCGACGATTCGCACTCGGAGCGTTACAACGGCCAGTTGCAGCGCAAGAATCTGGCTCCGGTGCCTACGTTCCGCGACATCCGCAAGGTGCTGGACGACAAGTCCATCGATGCTGTCTCCATCGCCACGCCCAACCACTGGCACACGCTGCAAACGATTTGGGCCTGCCAGGCGGGCAAAGATGTCTACGTCGAAAAGCCCTGCTCCCACAATATTTTCGAGTCACGGCAAATCGTCGCCGCCGCCCGCAAGTACAACCGCATGGTGATCATGGGTAGCCAAAGCCGTTCGTCGCCCGCCTTGCAGGAGGCCGTGCAAAAGATGAAGGCCGGCGAATTCGGTGAAATCTACATGGCCCGCGGCTTGTGCTTTAAGTCGCGCAATACGATTGGCAAGACGCCGGTCGAAAAAGTGCCGCTGGGCGTCGACTACGACATGTGGTGTGGCCCGGCGCCCATGCGCCCGTTCACCAAGAATCGTTTTCATTACAACTGGCATTGGTTCTGGGACACCGGCAACGGCGACCTAGGCAACCAAGGCATCCACGAAGTGGACATTGCGCGCTGGGGCTTGGGCGTCACGCATCCCACCAAGGTCAGCTCCATCGGCGGCAAGTTTATGTTCGACGACGATCAGGAGACGCCGAACACCCTGAACACGGCTTTCGAGTTCGACGTGGCCGGTAAGAAAAAGATGATGGAGTTCGAAGTACGGCACTGGCATAGCAATCACGAAGCCGGCATCGGCGGCCAGCGCGCGGGCAACACCATCGGCAACACCTTCTATGGTGCCGACGGCTACCTCATCATTGACGGTTACAACAAATACACCAGCTTTATGGGCCCGGAAGGCAAGCCCGGCCCCGCGCGCACCGAGCGCGACACCCATTTCGAGAACTTCATCGCCGGCGTACGCAGCCGTAAGCGCGAAGAGCTGAACGCCGAGATTGAGGAAGGCGCCATGTCGTGCGTCCTGGTGCATCTGGCGAACATGTCTTATCGCTTGGGCCGCACGTTGCACTGGGACGAGAAGACGTGGACCGTGAAGAACGATGCGGAAGCGAACAAGATGCTCACCCGCGAGTACCGCGCACCTTACGTCGTTCCGGCCAAAGTCTAGCCTCCCGGGGGACCCTCCAGCTAGCCGATTACTAGCCCCCGGCGTCAGCCGGGGGACAAGAACAGCTTGGAACCGGCCAATACCGCCATAAACGGACCCCCAACTGTAGGGTAAACGCCCGATCTCGCCCCCACCGGCATTCCACCGATAGATCCAGCATGCCCCGCCCGCTGATCGTCGCGCTCCTCCTGGCATCCACCCTCATCGCTCAAGACGAAGACGACGGCAAGCAAGCCACCATCGACCTCCGCCTCGACACCTCCGGCCACGGCGAACTCACCGTCAAGATCGAAGGTGCCTCCGGCATCGAGCAATTTCTCACCGAACCCGTCCGCCACGCCCTCGCCCTCGGCTGCGAAGGCCCCAAGCACGGCCGCGCGCCAAGCCGGAGTCGAACGACCACTTCTCACCCATCTTCCTGAGGAAAACGACCTGCCCTTCGGAGGCTGGTAGATCAATCGCCCTTCGCCCACCATCTAGCCCGCCGCGCGAGCGGCGGGGCACATTTCACATCCCACTCAAGCCCTACCCATTTCGAACGCAGTACACTGGTAAACGTGCAAAAGGAGCCCTCCCTCATGTCCGAAGACCTCTCCAGACGGAACCTCGTCAAAGCCGCCGCCTTAGCCCCCGTGCTAGCTACCGGCCCCGCCGTCCTCCAATCCCTCGCCCAAACCAGCAAACTCAAAGTTGGCTTCATCGGCGTCGGTGGACGCGGCTTCTATCTCATGGAGCGCATGTACGTCGGCAGCAAGGAGTCCGTCGAAGTCGTCGGCGTCTGCGACACCTACGAGGGCAACAAGAATCGCGGAAAAGATCGCGTCCAAACCATGGGCGGCAACACTCCCAAAACCTACGTCGACTACCAGGAAATGCTAGCCGACCCTTCCGTCGACGTCGTCTTCATCGCCACCCCCGAGCATCTCCATCACTCCATGGCCCTCGCCGCCTTGAAGGCCAAAAAGCACATCTACCTAGAGAAGCCCATCGCCCACACCATCGAAGAAGGCGCCGAAATCGTCGCCGCCGCCGAGAAGTCCGGCAAGCTCGTTCAAGTCGGCACCCAGAACCGTTCCAACTCGCTCTACATCAAAGCCAAAGAGATGGTCGACAAAGGCATGATCGGCGAAGTGCACTACGTCCGCGCCTTCTGGTATCGCAACTCCACCGAAGACAACCCCTCCTGGCGCTACGCCATCCCCGCCGACACCAACGAACAAAACACCGATTGGA
>JAYVRS010001036.1:0-3214 GCA_043776185.1 Bryobacteraceae bacterium
TTTTTGGACGCCTATGACGCCAAGACGGGTAAGCGGGCCTGGCGTTTCTGGACCACCCCCGCGCCGGGCGAGCCCGGCCATGAGACTTGGTCCGGGGACAGTTGGAACTACGGCGGCGCCACCACCTGGATCACCGGATCGTTTGACCCGGAGCTGAATCTCCTTTACTGGACCACGGGCAATCCCGGGCCGGATTACGACGGCGCCGTGCGGCTGGGCGATAACCTCTACTCCGACTCGGTACTCGCGCTCGATGCCGACACCGGCCAACGCAAATGGCACTTTCAGTTCACGCCGCATGACGTCAACGACCTGGACTCCAATCAGATCCCGGTCTTACTGGATGCGCCGTGGAAGGGCAAACCTCGGAAACTCCTGCTGCTCGCCAACCGGAACGCCTTCTATTACATCCTTGATCGCGTGACGGGTGAGTTTCTGCAGGCCAAGGCCTTCACCCGGCAAAACTGGGCGCTCTCAATGAGCCCGACGGGCCGGCCGGTGCCCAACCCCGCCACGGTCCCTAATATGAAGGGCGCGCTGGTGTATCCGGACGATGACGGCAGCGCCAATTGGTTCAGCCCCTCTTACAGCCCGCGCACCGGATTCTTCTATCAGAACGTACGCGAGAAGGGTGCCTATTACTTCAAGACGGAAACGCAATATCAGCCCGGCCGCTTTTACCTGGGAGCCTTCAAACGAGAGATCCCCAACGAAGAACCCTACGGCACGCTGCGAGCGCTCCGGGCCTTAAGCGGTGAGACCGCCTGGGAGTTCCGGCTGCACTCTCCCCCCTGGGGCGGACTCCTGGCCACGGCCGGCGACCTCGTCTTCTCCGGCACCATAGAAGGCGACTTTTTCGCGCTCGATGCCGTGACGGGTAAGTTACTCTGGCGTATCCAAACCGGTGGCGAGATCTGGGCCAATCCGATGAGCTATCAGTTTGAGAGCAAGCAGTATGTAGCCATCGCCTCCGGAAGCGCCTTGCTGGTCTTTGCGGTAGAGCATTAAGCGCCAAGGCGGCCCCATCTGAGACTGGAGGGGCGGGGATGCCCTGATTTGCTCTGATTTGCTCGATGGATCGGCTTGAGGTAGCCGCTTCATCAATGAACTTCTTGGCTTGCGGTTCCAAATCGTGTCACATCGGGTCCGGCATTGCGCACCGGCACCGTCTGAAACCCGCGCTAATGCCTTCGAAAGATTCGACGTCGGCCTCACCCACGAAGAAAGATAATCAAGTCATGCACTCGCTCACGATCTGTACCCTGTGGATGGCTCAAGCCCTTACCGCCCCGGCCCCCTCCCAGACAACTGGCCAGAATCTGGCCTGGGTGGACGAAAGCAACCAGAATGCCCAGATCCTATTAGGGGCGCAGGCCAAACTTTCGCCGGAAGGCGCGGGCCGCCTGGGCGTCGCCGGTCTCGATGCCCAAATCCGCGACCTTTCGCCGGGTTTGAACGACCGCTCCCGGAAGATCCTCAAAGCCGCGCAAGCGGAGCTCGAAGCCAAGCAGAAGACGGCCACGCACCCCGCCGTGCGCCAGGATCTCGAGATCATGCTCAATTCCGTCGCCGATGAGCTCGAAGGCATCAACCTGGCCGATCAGTTCGAAGTCCCCTACTTCAATGTTCCCGGAGCCATCTTCGGCGGCCTCCGCTCCCTTCTCGACGACCAGGTCATCGCCGACCGCCGGCCCGCCGCCCTCATCCGCCTGCGCAAATATGCCGGTCTCGAGCCCGGCTATCAGCCGATCACCAAGCTGGCCCAACAACTCACCGCCGCCAAATTGCACCAGGCCGGTCTGCTGGCCCCCGCCAAGGCCGACGTCGAAAAGGACCTCGCCGATGCCCGCACCCTGCTCGACGGCATTGCGCCCCTCTTCGAAAAATACAAAATCGCCGGCTATCAGGAACCGCTCGCCATCCTCAAGGACCACGCTGCCGCCTACGAACAATTTATTCGCAAAGAACTGCTGCCCATGGCCCGCGCCGATTTCAAGTTGCCGCCGCGACTTTACGCCTACAGCCTCAAGACTTATGGCGTCGACATTCCCCCGGCCGAACTCGTCGCCAAAGCCCGCGCCGGCTTCGTCGAAATTCAGAAAGAGATGGCCGAGATCGCCCCGAAAGTGGCCGCCGCGCGCGGCTGGAAGATGACCGATTACCGCGACGTCATCCGCGAACTCAAGAAGGAGCAGTTCCAGGGCGAAGCCATCTATCCCCACTACATGGCCCGTATTGCGGACCTCGAAAAGATCGTTCGTGACCATCGCCTGGTCACCGTGCCCAACCGCGCGGCCCGTATGCGGCTCGCCTCCCCGGCCGAGACCGCCCAACAGCCAGCCCCCCACATGCGGCCTCCCCGCCTGGTCGGCAACACCGGTGAGATGGGCGAGTTCGTGCTCCCCCTCAACATGCCCTCGGTCGATGGCAAAGTCGACAAGTACGACGATTTCACCTTCGCCGCCGCCAGTTGGACCCTCACCGCCCACGAAGCCCGCCCCGGCCACGAAATGCAGTTCGCCTCCATGGTGGAGCGCGGCGTTTCCATCCCCCGCACTGTCTTCGCCTTCAACTCGGTCAACGTCGAAGGCTGGGGTCTCTACGCCGAGTGGATCACGAAGCCCTACTACCCCGCCGAAGGGCAGCTCATCTCCCTGCAGCACCGCCTGCTCCGCGCCGCGCGCGCCTATCTCGACCCCGAATTGCATATGGGCAAGATCACCCCCGACGAGGCCCGGCGCGTCCTCCGGGACGACGTCGTATTTTCGAATGCCGCCGTCCGCCAGGAACTGGAACGCTACATGTTTCGCGCCCCCGCCCAAGCCACCTCCTATTTCTACGGATACCTGCGCCTGCTCGAACTGCGTCGTGACGTCGAAAAGCAGCAAGGCGCGAAGTTCCAAGCCCAGCCCTTCCACGATTTCATCCTCAGCCAAGGCTTGCTGCCCCACAAGCTATTGCGCAAGTCGGTGATGGAAGAGTACCTGGCGCCGTCTAGCGGCCCTAGATGACTGTTCCGCGCCAGCCAGACATCAGTGTCCTCATAATTCACCTCGCGTGACGTGGAGCGGATAGCGAGTGGCGCGCGCATTCACTCCGTAAGCGAGTCTCACGCTGCGGCGCATGTCAACGACTTTGAGACACTCCAAAGAGGAATTTAGTGAGCTAATCGTGTGAAGTGAGTGGTTTATTGATCCAGACCTCCTGGGGCAGG
>JAYVRS010001037.1:0-3212 GCA_043776185.1 Bryobacteraceae bacterium
TCAATGTGGACGATATCGCAGCCCTGAATCTCAATCAAGCGACGGAATTCGGTTCGGGTGTAAAGGTTCTCACCAGTGGCGACCGGAATATCGATCGCGTGCGTGACGCGGGCCATGACTTCAGGATTTCCCGGCGGCACCGGATCCTCAATCCACATGGGCCTCGCCGGCGCAATCGCCTTGGCCATATTAATGGCATCGCGCACATCGTACTTCCAGTGCGCTTCGATGGCGAAGTCGGTGTCGGGGCCTAGTTCCTCACGTACCGTCATCATCGCTTTCTCGATACGCCGCAGATCCTTCAGCGTCAGCCCGCGGGTGAAACGATCGTGGCCGGGTTCGGAGTAAGTAGGGTCGGCCTTGGGCGGAATACCGTCGCCTTGGAACTTATAAGCCGTCCAGCCAAATTTTTCGGCTTTCGTTTGTTGCACTAAGTCGCGCCATTGCGACATATCTTCGACATTCTGCACCGCTTGCGTCGTGCGATAGAAACGGACTTTGTCGCGGAATCGTCCGCCGAGTAAGTTACACGCCGGGGTTTGGAGAATGCGGCCGGCCAAGTCCCAAAGAGCGATCTCAATGCCGCTGGCGGCGGTGACCGTAATGCCGGATTGCGCCCCCGCCCCCGCACTCAGCATGAGCATTTTCGTATAAAGCTTGTCGACGTTCAGCGGATCCTCGCCGATGATGTGCTGGGCGAGTTGGTTCAGGACCATGTCTTTCACGCCGGGCCCCCAGTAAGCCTCGCCGATGCCGTAGAGACCGGAATCGGTTTCGATCTTGATCAGGTTCCAATCCCAGGTGCCGCGGACGATCATGCACTTCACGCCGGTGATCTTCACCTTGCCCTTCTGGGCCGCAGCCAACCGGTGTAAGGGCAGTTCGGTGCAAGCGAGACCCGCGAGGGCCGTTTGGATAAAGCTTCGTCGTTTCATGGCACGCTCAATATACCAATAAAAATGGCCAGCCCGGAGGCTGGCCATGACGATGGCAATTCTAGAAAGTGAGCCGCAGCGCAAATTGAATCTGCCGCGCCGGAATGGCCGGGTAGGCGTAGCTGGTGATGGTGCCGTAGTTGGCGTTGGAGATATTAGCATTGGGCCCGCCCCAATTTGTCGTGTTGAACAAATTGAAGAACTCCGAGCGGAACTCGATCTTCGCGCGTTCCCAGGGCAGGGTGAAGGCTTTGTGCAAGCCGGCATCGAACTGGAAGATCGCCTCACTGCGGGCGGCATTGCGACCCAGCGTGCCAAAGGGAGTTGTCACGCTAGGTACCGCCGCCGCCGCGCTGTTCAAATAACGTTGATTGCTGCGTTCCGGAGCGTAGATGTCACCGCCCACATAGTTTGGCCGATAGGTAGGGTAACCGGAGACCTGAGCCGCCGACGGAATGGTGTAACTGATGTTCACCGGTTGGCCGCTTTGCGCGATGTGAATGCCGTTCAAACGCCATCCGCCGAAGACCGCGTCCATGAAGCCGTTAGAGCTTCCGCCAAACCGGCGGCCCTTGCCATAAGGTAGTTCGTAGACAAAGGAGGTGGTGTTGTTCAGTGGCTGATTGTAACTGCCCTGACCCTTTTCGCTGGCCAAGTTACGATAGTTGATCCGCGAGTTGTCGCCGTTGGCGGTCTCCAGATGGCCAGCCGCGTTGTCGATCACCTTCGACCAAGTAAAGCTATTTAGTAAGTAAAAGCCGTTGGCATAGCGCTTTTCAATCTTCGCCTGAAAAGCATTGTAGTTCGCGAAACCACCGCCGTAGGAGGCCTGGATGGCGTCGAAGCCGGCAATGGGACGGCGAGAAAGCAGCGAAGCGGTTTCACCAACGGCGAGCGGCCTCGCCTGATTGTAGTCGCCGAGAATCATCAGCCCAGTGGACTTATTCCCCACATAGGCTACGTCCAACACGAGATTATGGGCCAATTCACGTTGCACCGTGAAGTGATAACTCTGCACGTAGCTGGTGCGGTAGTCAGCCGGCGTGTAATTGGTGCGCGTCAACAGCGTAGAGAAGCTGGCGGGATCCACCAACCCCGTGGGGTAGCCTTGTTGCGTGGTGCGGAAGCAGTTGCGAAACTGTTCGCCCGTGCAAGCCGGAAGATTTGCCGTTTGGTTAATCGTCAGGTTGACGATGCTGGGTCCGTTATAGCCCAGCAGGTTTTCGCCGCCCAGACGATTGAAGTGGATGTAGGCTAGGCCATATCCGGCGCGGAGCACCGTCTTACTCGTCAACTGATAGGCCATACCCAACCGAGGTGCCCAATTATTGCGGTCCGGATGGACCAGCGCGCGGTTGTACAGACTGCCGCTCTTGGCCTGAATCAAAGTGTTCGTGCTGGTGTCAAAATTGGCCAGCCGGTTCTTATCTTCATATTGCGGAGTCGCGAACTCGTAGCGCACACCCAAATTCAGAGTTAGCTTACTGTTCACCTTAAAATCATCCTGTAAATAAGCGAAGTGCATCCGTTGGCGATAGTTCAGCACTACGGCATTGTTGAGGCTATAAGCCGACCGCGCTCCGAACAGGAAGTCGGCAAGATTGTAAATATTGTTCGAAGCCGTCACCGTGGCAGGCCGGGAAAACTGGCCACCGTAAGCGTCGGAGCCGTATTGCGGATTGAAGTCGAGAATGTCGGTGTCGATCCGCTGATATTCGTAACCAGCCTTCAACGAATGACGCTTCAGGACTTTCGAGAAATTCGCCTTCGGGTTAATCGTGGTGGGATTCTGGAATTGCGGATTCGAGTCTTGCCGGCCGAAGGCGTTAAAGCCACTGACGGCCTGCCGGGTAAGTCCGCCACCCACTTCGGGTTTGTCCGGTAAACCAGGAATGCCGTACTCGGCGAGCATGTTCTTGCGCTCCCCGCCGAGCGCGCTCTTGCCGCCCTCGAACTTCGAATAGGCAATGCGGAAGTCGATCAGCGACGTGGGTGACAGGTTGTAATTGAAGCCCGTCGCCAGTTGCTGATTCAGCACGCGGACATAGCCATTGGCGTCGCCGCCGGAAGGGCCCGGAATCACGCTGTTCTCGACGCGATTCAGCAGCCGGTGGCTGTAGCGGGCAAAGGCGTTCAGCTTCGACGAAATGTAATGGTCGTAGCGAATATCGCCTTTGTCATCCTGCCAAGTGGTAGGCGTCAGATAGTCCCAGTTGTTCGACGGCAGCACGCCCAGCGCGGTTGTTTTGGTCGGCGTCGGTAGATCGCCCAGCACTC
>JAYVRS010001038.1:0-10982 GCA_043776185.1 Bryobacteraceae bacterium
TGGTGCGGCGGCATTTCGCGCCGAAGTTAGTCGCATTGCCCCCGCCGCGCTGGGATTTGGCCGAGGCGTCAACCCAAGCGACGCAGGCGCCGCTTTTGCTGAAACCCATCGCCAGCGCCGAGCCTTGGGACGCAGCTGTCACGGTTACGGCGCTGACCCGCTTTGCCCAGTGTCCACAAAAAGCCTGGCTCGACCGGGACGACGAAGTAACGACGCCAACGGTGGCGAGCATGGGTGCCCGGGATCTGGGGATCGCGGTGCATCGGCTGTTGGCCGGCGAAAACCTGGAGACCTCGATTGCAGCGCAGAGCCTCGCCGAGCGCTTCCGGGTAAGCGAATTGGGCCAGCGCGCGGCGCGAGCACAACAGTCAGAGCGGGAATACGACTTTACGGTGGAGATCGCCGGCGTGATCGTGCGCGGCGTAATCGACCTTTGGTTTGTCGAAGGCGACGAACTCATCGTGGTCGACTACAAGACAGACGAGTTCGCTTCGGAGGAGTACGCGTGGCAGGTGCGCCTTTATGCCTCTGTTTTGGAGCGGCATTTTCGGCGAAAGGTGCGGGCTTTTCTCTACTTTGCCCGGCGTGACGAAACCATCGAAATCGCGTTGGCCGACGCTGAGCCGCTGGTGGAAAGCTGGAAGCAAAGCTTCGTTGAGGAGCGATTTCCGCTTCGGGAAGGACCACTCTGTTTGCGCTGCGAACACTATCGCCGTGCTTGCAGCTCCCAGTTCGTGTCATCATAAGGCCGATGAAATCAATGTTCTCCAGCGCGTTGTTCGCCGCCACGATACTGCTGAGCTCCTGCTCCCCAACGCCGGAGGCCACGTCTACCAAACTCATGAATAGCATACCGAAACAGTCTTTTGGCACCACTAAGGACGGCCAAGCCGTTGACCTTTACACGATGACGAATCCCTCCGGGACGAGCGTCGGAATCATTACGTATGGGGGCACGGTGCAGTCGCTAACGGTGAAATCGCGCACCGGCATGCTGAGCGACGTCGTCCTTGGTTTCGACTCTATGGTGGGCTATGAGGGTGAGCAGCCTTACTTTGGCGCGCTGATTGGCCGTTATGGCAATCGCATTGCCAAGGGCAAATTCAGCTTGAATGGCAAGGACTACACCCTGGCGACCAACAACGGCCCCAACCATCTGCATGGCGGCTTGAAGGGCTTCAATCGGCAGGTATGGCAGGCGAAGGAGGTGGGCGAAAACGCTTTGGAACTCACCTACGTTAGCAAGGATGGCGAAGAAGGCTATCCGGGAACGCTGACGGCGGTGGTGCGGTACACGCTGACTCCGGCGAACGAGTTGCGCATCGATTACAGCGCCACCACGGATGCCGATACCGTCGTGAACTTAACCAATCACAGCTATTTCAACTTGGCCGGTTCCGCAGACAACCTGACGCATCAGTTGGAGATTTATGCCGACCGCTATACGCCGGTGGACGCGGGCCTCATCCCCACGGGCGAAATGCGCCCGGTGGCGGGTACGCCTTTTGACTTCACTACGCCGCACGCGATCGGCGAACGCATTGAGGCCAAGGACGATCAGCTGAAGCTGGGTGGCGGCTACGACCACAACTTCGTTTTCACGAAGCACGACGGGCAGTTGAATTTAGTCGCTAAGGTGACAGAAGCCACCAGCGGCCGAATGATGGAAGTGCTGACTACCGAGCCCGGTGTGCAGTTTTATACCGGGAACTTCCTGGACGGTTCGCTGAGGGGTAAGGGAGCTCGCAGCTATGGGCGGCGCGCCGCCTTCTGTCTTGAGACCCAGCATTTTCCCGATTCGCCGAATCAGCCTAAGTTCCCCAGCACGGTGCTGAAGGCGGGCGAAACGCGGAAGTCGACCACGGTTTATCGCTTCAGTTTGCAGTAGTCAGATCGCCCAGATATCGCGCAAATTCAGAACGAAGCCGGCGACGGGCCCCTCGCCAGTGATGGAGTCGAGACCAACGTGATCCTCGGGTTCCTGACCGGGGAGAAACACGGTGACCGTGCGGGTGGCGGGGTTGATCATCCACGCCAATTCCGCGCCATTCTCGATCCATTCGCGCATTTTTGCGCGTGTGACTTTGGGCCGGTCAGACGGCGAGAGCAGTTCGATGACAAACTCGGGGCACCGACCGAGAGCGAATGTTTCCTGGGAACTCCAGGCGGCATCCGGCGACCGGCGAGCGCCATTCGGAAGGATGAAGCCGCCACTCGATTCGGTGACTTCGCCGTTTCCGTCCGAGAGTGCCCATCCCATTAACTGAAAACCGATTTTGGCATTTCGCAAGCTGGTGCGGCGATCCGTCGGCGGCATAATGATCAGTTCCCCTTCGCCGGTGTACTCCAAACGGAAGTCGGCGTACTGCCGGCAAAATTCCTCGAACTGCGCTTCGGAGATGTCCGGCACGAAGAGGGTCATCGGCAGGAAGGCTTCTTGTACCATCACCATAAACCTCAGTATACGCCCCTATACTAGAGGTAAGGGCCCGAACGGAAAGGCCCGAGTCCTGGCATGGCAACTCCCTCCAAAGAGATTTCAGAGCCGGTGGCGTCCGCCGCCGACAGTGACCAGTTGGAAGCGCTTTATGAGCGTTTGGAGACGCTTGTCCGCCAGACGCGTCCGCAAGAAGAGCTCGAGCCCCTTCGCAAAGCCTTTGAGTTCGCCCTGCAACTCCACGCCGGGCAACGGCGCGATTCGGGCGAGCCCTACATGGCGCATCCGCTCGAAGTGACGCTGATCCTGGCGGGCATGATGATGGACCAAGCCACGCTGATCGCCGGTATTCTGCATGACGTCGTGGAAGACACGCCGGTGAAGATCGACGAAATCAAGAAGCGGTTTGGCGAAGACGTGGCTCGCATTGTCGATGGCGTGACGAAGCTCTCGAAGATCCAGTTTTACTCGCGCGAAGACCGGCAATCGGAGAGCGTGCGCAAGATGCTGCTGGCCATGGTCTCCGACGTGCGCGTGATCATCGTCAAAATGGCCGATCGCATTCACAATTGCCGCACGCTGGATGGCATCAAGGATCCGGAGCGCCGCAAGCGGATCGCGCAGGAGACGATTGAGATTTATGCGCCGATCGCCAACCGGCTGGGCATGGGTAAGGTCCGCGGGGAACTAGAGGATATGGCTTTTCGGCATCTCGACCCGGAAGCCCACACCCAGGTGATCCACGAGATCGAGACCACCCGGCAGGCCAGCGAGGAGTTTTTGGCTAAGATCAAGCAGATTGTGGAAACGAAGCTGCGCGAGAATGGCATCCCCGCCCGCGTGGAAGCCCGCATGAAGCGGCCCTATTCCGTACATGTGAAGCTGCAGAAACAGCGCATCGGCATTGACCAAGTGTACGATCTATTGGCCCTGCGCATCATCACGGATTCGGTGAAGAATTGCTACGCCGCGTTGGGTGTGATGCACAACGAATGGCACCCCATTCCGGGCCGCATCAAAGACTTTATCGCCATTCCCCGGCCGAACCTCTATCAGAGCCTGCATACTTCGGTGATGGGCCCCGAAGGCCAGCCCTTCGAGGTGCAGTTCCGCACCGAAGAGATGCATCGCGTGGCCGAAGAAGGCATTGCCGCGCATTGGAAGTACAAGGAAGGGAAGCGGGGCCACGCCGGTGACGAGCGCGTGGCTTGGATGCGCCAGTTGGTGGAATGGCAGAAAGAGATGCGCGACCCGGCCGACTTCATGTCCACTCTGAAGCGGGACCTGAACACCGAGGAAGTGTATTGCTTCACGCCGGGCGGCAAGGTGATCATGCTCGCCCAGGGGGGTTGCCCGGTGGACTTCGCCTACGCCGTACACTCCGACATCGGCCACGCCTGCGTGGGAGCCAAGGTGAACGGGCGGATCGTGCCGCTCAAGTACGAGTTGAAGAATGGCGACGTGGTGGAGATCCTCACGCAAACGGGCCATTCTCCCAGCAAGGATTGGCTCAGCTTCGTCAAGACGTCGAAGGCACGTAACCGCATCAAGCACGTCATCAACGCCGTCGAGCGCGTCAAGGCGATTGAGATTGGGGAGAAGTATTTGGAGAAGGAGGCGCGGCGCTTGGGCGTGGCGCTCTCCCGGATCACCAAAGAGCAGTTCGAGACAGTGGCCGCCGAGTACGGCTACCCCAAGATCGAAGACTTGCACGCCGCCCTCGGTTACGGTAAGTATTCGCCACGGCAGGTGCTGCACAAGCTGGTGCCGGAGCTAGTGACCGAATCGGTGGAGCCACCCAAGACGGAGCCGGCTGCGCCGAAGCCCGGTCCGGCGGACCAGGACCAGGACCTCGTTCTGACCGTGGACGGCATGAACGATTTGCT
Organism: Bryobacteraceae bacterium; assembly: GCA_043776185.1. GTDB lineage: Bacteria > Acidobacteriota > Terriglobia > Bryobacterales > Bryobacteraceae > JALHNI01. Next base: position 4,324 of record JAYVRS010001038.1, read on the forward strand.
CATCACCCTAGCCAAGTGCTGCAACCCGATCAAGGGCGAGCCCATTGTCGGCTACATTACCCGCGGCAAAGGCGTGATGGTGCATGCCAAGGATTGCAAGAACGTCGATAATCTGATGTACGAAGCCGAACGACGCATTAATGTCGAGTGGACACGCAGTACCGGGCGCAGCTATCGCGTACGGCTGACGGTGTACTCCGATGACCGGCTGGGCATGCTGAACCAGATCACGTCCATCCTGTTTGCGGAAAACTCGAATATTCAGAGCCTCGAAACCCGTGAGGATACCGAACGCGGCGAGGGCAAGATCGTGGACGTCGCCACCGACGTGCGGGATAAGAAACAGCTTGAAAAAATTACGGCCACCTTGCGCCGCATCTCCGGAGTTCGTCATGTCGACCGCGTCCAGTGACCCCCAACACATCGCCATTTCGAAGTCGAAAGGCATCGATATCGATTGGCAGGATGGCCAACACTCATCCTTTTCCATTGAGCTTTTGCGCGACCAGTGCCCCTGCGCCGTCTGCACGGGCGCCCATGGCACGGAGCCGCAAAAGACCAATTACTCGTCGCCGCAGGCCCCCGCCTTCCAGATGTACAAGCCCCGCTTGCGCATGGACGGCGTGGAGCCTATCGGCAGCTACGCCATTAAGATCGCCTGGAATGACGGCCACAGCACCGGCATCTACTCTTGGACCTATCTCCGCAAGCTGGCGGATGAGAGCCTACCGAGCGCTACCTGAAATTCAGTTTCCCGCCGATAGGGGGAAGTAGAATATACTGCTTCTAATCCGTTGTATTGGGTTAAGGACGGTGCGATTGCCGAAAATCTTCTTCCTGCTCCCGCTGATTGCGCTGGAGCTGACGGCAGCGGTTTTGCCCGCTGGCACGCTGCTCGAAATTCGTCTGCTCACTGCCGTGTCCTCACACGACGCCAAGCGTGGTGATTTGGTACGCGGACTCACAGTAGTGCCGGTGCGCGACTTGAATGGCAGCCTGCTGCTTCCCGTCGGCACCATCGTTCAAGGCCGCGTTGAGCGCGTTCATCGGGTGGGTCTCGGACTGATTCACGAAACGGCTTCCCTTCGTTTTCGGCTCGACGAGGTGCTCACCAAAAATCACGATCCGCAACCGATGGAGACGCGTTTGGTCTCCGTCGATAATGCCCGCGAAAAGGTAGATAGCCACGGCACGGTTCACGGCATTCGCGCTACGGCGAGCATGGCCCACCGGCTTCATCGGCAGGCCTTGAAATTAGCCACTTGGCATCCCATAGTGGGTGTCGCGGCGGCGGTCGCGTCTAACATCTTGTTTAAGTTTCCTGAGCCGGAGATCAACTATCTTCCCGGCACCGAGCTCCACGCCAAGCTGGAGCAGCCGCTGACGCTCGAGCCGGTTCCCGAATCAGCCGAGCAAGCGCGCGATCTAACCACGGTCGAAGGTACTCGCTTCGCCGAAGCTATCGCCCATATGCCCGAGTGGACGCACCGGCCGCTTTCCACAAAACCGATTGATCCCACGAACCTGCTCTTCGTGGGAGATCGTCAGCGGCTCGAACGCGCTTTTGCCGCCGCCGGCTGGGATGCGGCTGATCGCATTACGGGCCGCAGCCGCCTGCAATCGATTCGCGCCGTGGCCGAATCCCGCCCTTACCGCGACGCTCCCATGAGCCCCATGCAACTCGCGGGCCATGCGCCGGATATCCTGCGCCAGCGTGGCCTCAATACTTTTACCAAGCGCCATCACGTACGCATTTGGCGACAGGCGGAGACCGTGGATGGGGAAGATTTGTGGATCGGCGCTGCCACCCACGACACCTCGGTTTGCCCCACTTTTAAGCCGCTCGGCTTTTCGCATCACATTGAAGCACAGGTGGATCTCGAGCGCCAGAAGGTGCTGCATGATTTGATCCTCACCGGCTGCGTCGCCTCGCACGGCATCGTCGACCGAGCCACGGCGGGTGAGTCTCGGCAGCATTCTACGAAACACCTTTCTACCGACGAAGCAGTCGTCGTGGTCCGTTTGAACGAGTGCCGGGCACCTTTGCCCGTGGCGGCCGACGAAGCCGTGCGAATTGCGCAGCCCAACCGGGCCACGCGCGTCACGCGCCGTATTACGCTGACGGCCCGTAATTACGTGTTGCGCGACAACCTTGCTTTCCGCGCTTATGACACGGCGCGTCTGGTCTGGTTCATCGTGGGCAAGGCTGGACGCACCCATACCGAACCGATGCCCCAGCGAACTTTCTCATCGGCTGAACGCTTCGCGGTGCCCTCCGTCGCCGTTCCTGGCGCTGGTATCCCGGAGATCGCCGCTCAATGAATCTTACGCTGCGGCGCTACGAATGGATTCTCGTCGCCTTCTTTTTTTACGTTGCTGGCCTCGCCGTTGTACTCTGGCGGCCGTCCGGTATCGCAGCCGCGTTCACCGGATTGAGCCTGGTGATCGGAATTGCCCGTATTGATGCCGTCACAGCCCGGGCTTGGAGTCGGGTGCTGCGCGACTGGATGTCACCCGGCTACGTACTTGCCGCCTATTGGAGCCTGGCGCCTTTAGCGCGCGGTCAGGACGCTCGACTCTATGATGCCCATTGGGTGCAGTGGGATCGGGTGTTGCTGTATGACCTGGGTCTGCGCCAAATTGTGGAGAGCGCTGGTTCGCTTCTGCCGGCTTCGCTCGAACTGATTTACCTGTTGCTCTACGGCTTGCCCACGGCTCTCATCGGTTGGTTCTACTGGCAACGCCGGCGCGATAGGCTGGAGAGTTTTCTCGAGGTCCTTTTCGCCAGCGCGTTGCTCACCTACGCTCTGATTCCGCTGATGCCTTCCGCGCCGCCTCACCTCGAGTTTCCCGGCGTTGACCTGCCAAATTACCTCTCCGCCCTGCGCCGCTTGAACTTGTGGCTGCAGAATCGGGCCGACATTACCACCGGCGTCTTCCCCAGCGGTCACGTCACGGTGGCGGTGGCCTGCCTGCTGGGCTTCAAACGCGCCATGCCCGATCGAACGCGGTTGTTTCGTGGCTTGTATGTTTATGCCGCCCTGCTGATGCTGGCCACGATCTACGGCCGCTATCACTACGGTGTGGACGTTTTCGCGGCCGTGGGCGTGGCCTTTGTCGCGGCGCTGCTCACCGATCGCCTCGCCGACTGGCAGCCAGCTTCCATTCTGGTCGCCAACCTCCGTTCGGCGAACGCCTTCCAGCCGCGCACGAAGTAAGCGGCTCCTGAAACATTTCATAATAGGTGCAAATGCCCAGCGACCACCAGTGGAAACCAATTGAGGATCTGTCCCCTGAATGGCCCGCGCTCACGGACTCGGAGTTGCCGGCCATCCGCCAAGTTTACGAGGACTTGCGCGCCCTCGATCCTGCCGCCACTGCGCGATGGCAAGTGGCTTCTCATCGTGAATGGGCCATCGAGACCGGTCGTGTGGAGGACGTTTACCGCTGGGATCGCGGCACCACGGAAACCCTCATGTCGAAAGGGATCATCGCCGATCTGATTCCGCGCAAGGGCAACGATCTCGAGCCCGAGCAAATTGCCGCCATCATCCACGATGCACAAGAGGTTTTGGAAGGGTTATTTGAATTCGTTAAAGGGGATCGCCCGCTTTCGAAGAGCTACATTCACGAGTTACACCAGGCGCTGCTGAAGAATGTTCACACCTATCGCGTCACTGACGACCAGGGCGTGGTGGTCGAACAAAAACTCGAAAAGGGCGTCTACAAGCGTTGGCCCAACTCGGTGAAAGTAGGTGGCGGTACGCACGCGTATTGCCCGCCCGAGCATGTCGAGTCCGAAATGGACCGGCTCATAGAATGGCACCGCCGCCACGTGATGGACGAGGTGGCGCCCGAAGTGGAGGCGGCCTGGCTGCACCATCGGTTTACGCAAATTCACCCATACCCCGATGGCAACGGACGCGTCGCGAGGGCATTGGCGACCTTGGTGCTGATCAAGGCTGGCCATTTCCCCCTGACGATCCAGACGGAGAAGAGGCAACGATATTTCGATTCTCTCTTGACGGCAGACCGCGGTAACTTGTCACAATTCGTAGATTGGATTCGCTATTTGCAGGGCAATGAACTGGTCGCACTCAGCGAAGGGGCACGGCCGAAAGAGCCTCCGGTTAGTGATGTTACAAATATAGAAGATGCCATCCGGGCGATCCGGCAAGATCTGGTCAGCCAGGGTCGACGAACGCCTGCGGCTTGGGACCAAGTGCCGGATCGAGTTCAAAAGTTGGCACAGAAAGCCTCCATTCGAGTTCAGGAGGTTATGATAAGACTGAGGTCCGAGTTGGATCTCCCCGACCTTAACTTCGATCAGATAGTCAGTCCAGTTCTTGAGCAGTATGTCGAGCTGCAGCTTGATCGCACTAGCAACCCCAAGAGCATCAGCTTCCACTTCTTCGCTGGTAGACATCTTAGCTCCAGTATCTTCAGAGGAATCGCTCAGTGCGAAGCATTTTTTAGCGTGGAAAATAGAGTGAAGAGGGGTGCGGATCGATTCCTGATCACCTATGCCGAACCCCAGACCGATCAGGAGACGCGCTACGCCACTTGGCTCGAAGCTGCGTTACTTGAGGGCTTGAAGCGTTGGCGCGAGACTCTTAAGGCTTAGACGCGGCGGGCGGCGGCGGTTCCGGGGGCTTGATTGGATCAGCAGCTTGCGGACGACGAAAGCGGGGGGCACGCACGACGGGCTTCATGCTGGCCAACTCGACATACGAAGCGAGTAACTTCTCCCGTTGCGCCGGATCCAATTTGAGTAACTTGTGTTTCCCTGCACCGCTCAAAGTAACTTCTCCCGTCGCGGAGACAGCTAAGCCACCGGGGGCCGAGAACGTGAACAAGCCAGACTCCGGACGCACGGCGGCGACGACCGCGGCCAAGGCCGCCGACGGAGCGTCAAACGGCATCGGGGCAAAGGCGCGGTAAGCATCCACCACCGGATGCGCCTTGGACCATTCAAAATCTTTTTCAACCGCCGCGCCCGGAAACTTGGCTCCTTCGGCCACATCGTTCCCCACCACCAGAATCGGCGACGGCCACTCGGCCAGCACCTTGCGCAACGCGGGCAAGTCCGAAGCATCCGGCACCAGCGCGAGCAGCCGGACTTTGCTTTCCACCCAAGGTTTCGCCCCTGGCAAGTCGAGTAACGCGGCCAAATTCGTCGCCGGACCCGCCAACACCACCACCGCATTCTGATCATGCTGGCCCGTCAGCGCGTTGCGCAACATCGCCCGCGGGTCGGCCGTGTCATTCAGGTGGTTGATGCCATGCGCATACGCCGGATTGGCGAGCACCGCTTTCAACATCGGCGAATCCTCTTCCGGTTTACCCGTCGCCATGCCGACGGGCAACGTCCGGCCGATGGCGCCAAAGCTTCCGTTCACCGCCCCCGCGTAGAAACGACCAATAATTTCGGTGAAGGCCGCCGCATGCAGGTTGTTACCCGGCACGCTCAACGCCACCACGCGGCACTCATTCTTGCCGTCCAAACCATACAGCACGGCTAAGCCCAGGGCCGCGTCTAAGCGGTATCCCAGCGCGCCGTCATACAGCACGCCGACGGTGGGTTTCGATCCGATAAATTGCATGGGTTTAGACTAAGTCGAGGCCTTCGATGCGGCCGGTGGCGTCTCCAAAGTGCTCCACCTTGGTGCCCATGCGGTCCATCATCGTCAGGAAGAGATTCGACATCGGCGTCTCCTTGCGGTAGACAATGCGCCGGCCGGTTTTGATGCCGCCGTTGAGACCCTTACCACCGCGGCCCACCATGATGGTCGGCAGATCTTCGTGCGTATGGCGATTGCCGTCGGAGAGACCCGCGCCGTAGACGATCATCGCGTTGTCGAGCAACGTGCCGTCGCCCTCGCGAATCGACTTCAGCTTCTCCATCCACGCCGCGAACTGCGTGATTTGATAGACATTGATCTGCGCGACCTTCTCCATCATTTCCGGCTTGTTCTGGTGGTGGGTGAGCGGATGGTGTCCGTCGGCGATGCCGATCTCGCGGTAGGCGCGCGACGAGCCTTCGCGGCTCACCAGGAAGGTCATCACGCGCGTAAGGTCAGCCTGAAACGCGACGGTCATCATGTCGGTCATCAGCTTGAAGTGCTCGGCGAAATCGGCCGGCACGCCGTAGGGCTTGTCCATGCCCGGATTGATTTGGGCGTTGTCATGCTCGGCTTTGGTGAGCTGGCGTTCGATGTCGCGAATCGACGAAAGATACTCGTCTAACTTACGCTTATCGGTCGGCCCTAAATTGGCCTGCAAAGCCTTGGTATCGCCAGTAACAAAGTCCAGAATGCTGCGGCGCTGCTTGGTCTGCAACGTCTTTTGCTCCGGGGTCAGGTTCGCGCCATTGCCGAAGAGCCGCTCAAAGAGAGCGCGCGGATCGAGCAAGGGGGGCAGCGGCTGCGCGTCACCGCGCCAAGCCAGATTATTGGTGTAAGCGCAGGAGTAACCCGAATCGCAATCGCCCGCCTGGCGCGCGTCTTCGAGGCCCACTTCGAGCGAAGGGAAACGCGTTTGCCGCCCAATGTCATTCGCCACAATCTGGTCGCACGAGATACCAGCCTTAATGTCGACCATCGTCTTGCGCGGCTGCACGCCCGCGAGGTAGCCACCGCAGCAACGACCATGGTCGCCCG